>JAZUHA010000055.1:0-6561 GCA_045641485.1 Acutalibacteraceae bacterium | reverse complement strand
TGAAATGGATGCAAAAGCAGATGTTCTTTTTTGCCACGATGTTCTTGATCAAATAGAAAACGATTTGTTAAATCAGGATAACATCCATATTGTAGTCCATCTTGACCCGACTGTTCTTGACAGCGAAGAAACAAACGAATACAAGGCTCTGACGGCGGAAATTCTTAATGAAATCGACCCCGTAATATCTTTCCACGATTTTCGTGTTGTCTACGGCGAAACTCATAAAAATATTTTATTTGATATTGTTCTGCCGCAAAGGTATAAATATACGGAAGAAGAAATTAAACATTTAATTAAAAAGAGTTTTAAAGAAGCAAGTACCGAAAATCTTTATGCAGTTATTAAAGTAGACAGAGATTATACAAATTCTGCCGTACATTAAAGTATAATACAGATAAGTCCGCTGCAACCCTCGTTAATTATTTTTTCGAGGGTTTCTCTTATTTTACCCCTTGCATCTTCCGGCATATGGCAAAGTTTACTTCTTAAACCTTCGTTTACAAGTTCGTTTAAAGATTTTCCGAAAATATCGGATTCCCAAATTTTTAACGGGTCTTCTTCAAACTCTTTAAGAAGATATTTAATAAGTTCCTCCGATTGACTTTCCGTTCCCACAACCGGTGCAACTTCTGTTTCTATGTTAGCTTTCATCATGTGAATAGACGGAGCGGAAGCGGAAAGACGAACACCGTATCTGCCGCCCTGCTTTACTATTTCGGGCTCTTTTAAAGTAAGTTCGTCAATATTGGGCATAACAATGCCGTAACCGAAGTTTTCAACATCAGAAAGTGCTTTTTCCATTCTTTCAAACTGCTTTTTTCTTTTTGAAAGGTCTGTTAAAACATCGACTAAATCCTGCTCGTTTTCAATAGGCAGTTCCGTCTGTTCTGAAATGATTTTATAAAACAGGTCATTAAAAGGTACTGCTTCTATTACGGCATTACCCTTGCCGAGGTCAATATTACTTATTGATGCGGTTGAAATATATTCATTTGCGTTAAGTTCTTTTACGACTTCTTCTATATCTCCCACGCAGGAAATTTTTCGTGAAGAAGATTTTATGCTTTCGGTTACAGATTCTCTTAATTTGTGTTCTGCCGAAAGAGACATAAGCCATACCGGAAGCGAAACGGTAATTTCACGCACGGGAAAACGGTAAAGAACTGCAGAAAGCACATTTTTGATTTTTTCTTCCGAGATATTCATACAGTTTACCGGTATTACCGGTACGGCATATTTGACAGTTAATTCATCTGCAAGTTCTTTTGCTTTTTCACTTTCGGGATCTGTGGAGTTGAGAAGCACAACAAACGGCTTGTTAATTTCTTTTAATTCGTTTATAACTCTTTCTTCCGCTTCACGGTACTCCTCTCTCGGAATATCGCTTATAGTGCCGTCTGTTGTAACAACAAGACCGACTGTCGAATGTTCTGTTATAACTTTTTGTGTCCCGATTTCCGCCGCCATATTAAAAGGTACTTCCTGCGGAAACCACGGTGTTTTTACCATACGGGGTTTATCGTCTTCAATATATCCGAGTGAACTCGGAACAATATAGCCGACACAGTCTATAAGACGAACATTAAGTTTTGCATTACCCGGAAGATTTAAAGTAACGGCGTTTTCGGGAATGAATTTCGGCTCTGTTGTCATAATGGTACGACCTGCCGCAGACTGCGGAAGTTCATCCTGTGCCCTTTCCTTTTTATATTCACCGCTGATATTGGGAATAACAAGCGTATCCATAAAACGCTTAATAAATGTTGATTTTCCCGTTCTTACGGGTCCTACAACACCTATGTAAATATCACCGCCGGTTCTTTCTTCTATCGTATTGTAAATGCTTGTTTCTGTCATAATTCTTCCTCCGTATTAAATTTTCCTCTTTAAAGGTTATGACAGAAAGTTAAATAATATTACAATTTAAAAAATATCTTCAAAATCTGCAAAAATCATTAAAAAAGACTTGACAAATCGCCTTTGTTTTTATATAATTCTATTCGTTCCTTTAAGGAAACGGGCCATTAGCTCAGTTGGTTAGAGCAACCGGCTCATAACCGGTTGGTCCGGGGTTCGAGTCCCTGATGGCCCACCATGTAAAAACCCACTTTTGTCTACCGGGCAAAAGTGGGTTTTTACAATGAAGTCGCCCTTTACGGGGCTAATGAAAAAATAATGAAAATATGCAAAAAACAAAATAATTGTCAGTAAATTCAATACAGCATAATTTTACAACAAAAATCAATAGTGAATAATAAAATACTTATGTTAAATTTCTTATTGAAAAAACAACTCCCTTTCGCAAAACGCAAAAGAGAGTTGTTTTTCATATTCATTTCAATACGCTTTCAAGTTCATTTACAACCGCTTCATCTTTTTCACGGTTATTAATCGTACAGTTAAGCATATTTTTTACCGCTTCGAGTTTCTTATTGATTATTTCCTTTTCGTTTACGGTAACCGTATTATCATTAAGTTTCTTTTGGGCTTCTTCCATAGCCTTTTTTGCTTTAGTTACGTTTCTTGAAGAATTAAACTGCGGATATCTTTCGTCATGGACATCTTTAACATCACCGGCAGCAATGCCGATGGCAAGTTTAAGTGCCGTATTATTTGTACCGAGTTCATGTTCCTGCCCTTCAAAGTACCAGGTACTTTCGGGAAAATATGCAGTTTTTCCGCAAAGTGAAAGTTCGGGTGAAAAATGATTATGAGAAGAATCATTACAATTTACACCGGAGAAAATAGAATCAGGATCGAGTTTATGACCGCTTTCCACATAATAAGTTCCGGGTGCTGTCGAAGAAATCTGTATAACGGAATCGGTATTTGTGTGACCTGCCGACTGTACATACCCGAGGAAGCCGAAATCGGATTTTACTCCGCCGAAATCAAGATTATAACCGGAAATGAAACTGAACTCCACTTCACTCTTGTCACGGATATCATAAAGCCGTTCCTTCAAATCGCTTTGAGCGATAAAATAACGGTCATATTCTTCTTTTACGGCGACAATGCGGGCATCTTTCAATCTTTTTTCGGTAAAAATTTCTTTTGTAACTTCTTCAAATCTTTCGTTCGGTATAAGAGCCGCAAACGAAGAAACTCTTAAAAGCACACACTCAATAAAAGTATCAACAAGTATATTTACTGCATTCTTTACAGCGGGTTTCTTGAATTTACTTAAATACTTTTCCGCTTTGTTGCCGTCTTCTTTACCTTCGAGCATTTTATAAAAAGAAGCGTTGAATTTCTTTTCGAGAATATCGGCAAGTGCATCACTACCGTCCCAAGCACCGACAATGCTTACAACTCTTTTAACGACATTTTTTCCGACACTTACGCCCTCTTTATAATACTCATCAAGATAAGCATTAACAACGGTAGCACCCATACTCATGGGAACAAGAACTACTTTGTCACAATCGGTATGGCGCTTTAAAACCTCTTCAATCATTTTACGAAGTTTGTGTGCATTATCGTATAAATCGGAAAATGTGCTGTAATTAAAGCAATAAACTTTATCGGCACCGTATTCTTCCGCAAGTTCTTCACACGGGATATCTTTATATACCCTTTTCATAATTGATTTGGAAAAATCATCGGTATGTTTATCCGTAGCCAAATCAATATTTTTAAGTTCGGAAAATGGTCTTGCGCCGTAAATTCTTACATCAACATCTTCGGGAAGTTTTCCTCTTTCGTCAACAATAACATACTTAAGCAGGAAATTAACTATATTCTTAAGTTTTTCTTCCGAAATATTGCCGGAGCCGTGTTTCAGTGAACGGTATGAACTTAAAGCAAATGAAGCAATCTGAAGTTTTGTGCCAAGCGTTGCGCCTTTCATCATAACTTCTTTATTGGTGGGTACCATATTCCAAAAAAAGTCATCATTATCTTTTAATTTAGACCATGTCTGACCTATTCCTGTAACAAATATTATCGGGAGTTTTTCTGCCATACAATCAATCCTCATCAATATACTGATATTTTTTTAACAGACGGTTTTGCACGTGACGAAACAACATCTATTTTAATTTTATTGGTTATAACGCCGCCGAGTTTAACGATTTTTTTGTTACCTACAGTCGTTAAATCTGCAATATGACGGTATGTTCCGTCTTCTTTTTCGGCGGAAACAATAAAGTTTTCTATCCTCTGCCCAACCGTTAAATCTTCGCATATTTCAAGATACTGCGCTTCAACGGTTTCTTTTAACAGCACATTATATTTTAACTGCGTATCTGTTGTACCTACAGGAGTTTCGGAAACTCTCTTTACATAATCAACGGAAAATGAAAATTTTATAAGGTCGCCGAGTTCTTTTAATCTCTTAATGTCCCGTTCATCAAATCTGCCGTTCGGCATAGGCGGAATATTAAGATTAAATGTTGTGTTTGAGCCGACAGAATTAAGATATGTATTAAACAGCCGTTCAAGAGAATGCGGTTCTTCCTCCGGGTGATAAAACCATCCGTTTCTTATTGACATATCTATTTCAGACGGTGAAAATACAAGTCCTTTTGAATAAATTATATTACTTAAAGCACCGATATTGCCGTCCCAGTTATACATATACGACAAATCACCGCCGTAAAGAGGCATTTTGCCGGTCTGTATATTTTTATTTAAAGGGCAAAGTTCCGACGGAACAACAGCCCATTCGGAGTGCCTTGCGGTTCCGCTTTCGTTACCGCACCAGCGAACAACACCCCTGTCATTAAAATATGTTGCTTTCGGCTGATATTTTTCTATAAGTTCGATATAGCCGTCAAAGTCATATTCCTGCTTTTTGCCGTCGGGTCCCTCACCGCACGCTCCGTCAAACCATACATGAAAAACTTCACCGTAATTCGTCAGCAATTCGGTCAACTGGTTTTTATAGTATTCATTATATTCGGGAGTGCCGTAAAGTTTCGAGTTTCTGTCCCACGGCGAAAGATAAAATCCGAATTTAAGACCGTGTCTCCGGCAAGCCTCGGAAAGTTCTTTAACAACATCGCCTTTACCGTTTTTATACGGACTGTTTTTCATACAATGTTCGGTATATTTACTTTGCCAAAGGCAGAAGCCGTCGTGATGCTTTGCGGTAAGCACCACGCCTTTCATACCGGCTGATTTAACCGCTTCACACCAACTGTCACAATCAAGGTCAACAGGATTGAATATAGCGGGATTTTCTTTACCTGTTCCCCACTCAAGCCCCGTATATGTGTTAACGGTAAAATGAACAAAAGCATAAAAAGGAGTATCATTCAAAAGTCTTAACTGATTTTCACTCGGGCGGACATTTGCCGCTTCTTTTAAAAAGTCAAGCATAAATTAAATTCTCTGACCTTTTGCAATATCTTCACCGCCGTTTAACTGCGGATAATATGAAGCAAAGCGATAATCGGGTTCTTCATTGAATACCATTTTGAAAACGGGTACGCCGATTGTTTTATCGGGATTCTCTTTCGGGAGATTTTTAAGGATAATTCTGTGACCTTTATGTTCAAAGTCTATCTTTTCACCCGTTGCAAGAAGCGTGATACTTTCGGGAGCGTTTACATAGCCGCCTAAACCCATTTCGGAAGAACCTGACCATACTCTGTTCCAAAGGTAAACCGTATTGCCGTTTTGTGACTCGTAAGTCATACCGTTACCGCCGATACGCTTTGTAATTCTCGGAACACCGTAAAATGCTTCGCCGTTTTCTTTGAGCCAAGCACCGATGCTTGTAAGAGGTTTAATAACTTCTTCGGGAATTGAGCCATCGGGTTTAGGTCCGATATTAAGGAGAAGGTTACCGCCGTTTTCCGCAACATTATTAAGCATATTCATAATTCTTTGTGCGGAATAACTGTAATTTACGGCTGATTCGGAATTTACATAACCCCAACTTAAGCCGTTAAATGTCATACACGCTTCCCAATCTTTTTCTCCGGGAACAAGACGCTCTTCGGGAGTACCGAAGTCCTCATCAATACGGCTTCTGTTATTTATGATGATATCCGGCTGAAGTGTTCTTAAGAACTGGTTGCGGTTAACGGAATCCCACCCCTCCCACGACTGCATGGGAGCGGCAACATCATACCAGAGAATATCAATTTTACCGTAGTTTGTAAGAAGTTCGGTATTAAGGTCTTTTATGTACTGCAAAAATCTTGCTCTTGCTTCAAGGTCGTTCTGGGCATTAAATGCATCCGGATGATGCCAATCCATAAGAGATGTATAAAAACCTATGCGAAGACCGAATTCACGGCAAGCATCTACAAATTCACGAACTATATCACGGTGAGGACCGTAATTTACACTGTTAAACGGGTTCGCTTTTGAATCCCACAAACTGAATCCTTCATGATGACGTGTTGTGAGAACCATATATTTCATACCGGCTGCTTTTGCAAGTTTTGCCCATTCACGGGGTGCGCCTTCTTTGGGGCAAAAATCGTTTGCAAGTAAAGCGTATTCTTCGGGCGGGAAGTTTTCCTCAACCTGCGCCCATTCGTGATGACCGAGAACGGAATAAAGTCCGAAATGAACAAACATACCGAACTTTGCTAAGTCGGAGGC
>JAZUHA010000054.1:0-3237 GCA_045641485.1 Acutalibacteraceae bacterium | reverse complement strand
ATGGCTACGATCCGACTTAAACGGCACGATAGTTTTAAATAGTGTAAAAAACTCCGCAAAAGGCATTAAAATCAAATGGCAGAAAAACAAATATGCAAAAAAATACCGTATCTACCGTAAATCAGACTCCGAAAAAAGCTGGACTAAACTCACCGATACAAAATCGAACGGCACATTGTCTTATACCGATACTTCCGTTAAAAGCGGCAAAACATATAAATATACGGTAAAGGGCTTTAACGGTACCGCAAAAAGCGGTTATGATAAAAAAGGCTTGTCATTTACTTTTCTGACCGTTCCCGAACCGTGTACAAAAATCACAAGCGGAGGTATTAATGTAAGTTGGCAAAAAGTAAAAGGCGCCGCAGGATATAATGTTTACCGCAAAGCCGTAACAGACGATGCCTGGTCAAAACTTTCTTATACAAAAGAAACTTCATATACAGATAAAAATGCAACTCCTCTGACCGATTATTACTACACGGTAAAAGCCGTTGCTTCCGACAAATCGGTAAGTTCGCATTACGAAAACAGATGTTTAACACGCATACTCAAAACACCTGCCGTAAAACTTATTGATACCGGCGAAGGAATTAAAATAAAATGGAATAAGAGTCCGGGCACAACTGAATACCGCATTTATGTAAGAAAATCAACTGTAAAAAACTGGACTCTTCTTAAGAAAATTTCTTCAAAAAACTGCAAATACGAGTACACCGATAAAACAGCCGTAAGAGGTACAAAGTACTTTTATACCGTAAAATCATTCGGAAGTAAAACAAACAGCGGCTGGAGTACAAAATCAAGTATAACAAAAGGCGGAACATTCGAGCATCCTTTAACAATAACCATTGATAAAAACAATCCTTATCTTACCGTCATAAATGCAAATTACCGTATTCCGGGCAATTACAAGCCCTCTCTTACCTATGTATGCGGCTCCGGCGAAAGACTTGAAAGCACGGTTGCAAAGGCATACGAAAAAATGTACAGTGCCGCCGCAAAACAAGGTGTTTACCTTACTCCGTGTTCGGGTTACAGGTCTTATGACCTTCAAAAAAGAAATTATAACAATGAAACCGCATATTTTGAAAACAGGGGATATTCTCACAAAGAGGCTCTCAAAAAAGCGGCGGAATCTATAATGCCTCCCGGAGCATCGGAACACAACCTCGGCTACGCTATGGATATCCTCTGCGTTGAAAACTGGTTTGAAGATTCACCTCAATTCGCTTGGCTTATGAAAAATGCCGACAAATACGGCTTTATTTTGAGATATCCCGAAAATAAAACAAGTATAACAAAAGTTATATACGAGCCGTGGCACTGGCGTTATGTAGGCGTGGAATACGCCAAAAAAATCAAAGCAAGCGGAAAATGTATGGAAGAATACTTCGGAATTTATTAAAAAGAAGGTATCATTACGGAATTTAAATGCACCTGTGAGCGTGGTTTTCACAAAGCACCGCTCGAAAAATACATTATTGAAGAAAACGCAATCGAAAAACTGCCGGAGATTTTAAAGGATTACAGCCGAATATTTATGGTGTGTGACAGTAATACTTACATTGCGGCAGGAAAAAAGGCAGAAAAAATTCTGACGGAAAGCGGAAAATTTTCGCATAAATTCATTTTAAAAGGCAGGGCATTACCCAATACGGATTGTATAGGCGATGTTTTAGTTCACATAAACGACCCGAAAGACGATGCGAGTATAAGCGGTTATTCTCCTCTGCCGGACCTCATTCTTGCAGTCGGAAGCGGAACGGTTAACGACATTTGCCGTCTTGTTTCATACCGTCTGCATCTTCCGTACGCCGTGTGCGGAACCGCTCCGTCTATGGACGGGTATGCTTCCGGCGGTTCACCCGTGCTTTTTGACGGCACAAAGGCTACGATTAAATGTACAACTCCTAAATATGTTATTGCCGATACACTTATTATGAAAGATGCTCCGTACGATATGCTTCTTGCGGGTATAGGCGATATGTTCGGGAAATACACCGGGCTTCTTGACTGGGAACTTTCAAGAGATTATACGGGCGAGTACTTCTGTGAAAAAATTGCAAAAGATGTTCTTGATGCCACTAATCTGTGCCTTGAAAACGGATATTCCGTTACAGAGCGTGACCCCGGCTGTATAAAAAACATTATGGACGGGTTTATGGTAACGGGACTCGGTATGGCATATACGGGCAACTCCCGACCGGCTTCCGGTGCGGAACACATTATAGCACACGCCTGGGAACTTGAAGATGTTAAAGCCGGGCTTGAGCCGAATTTACACGGGCTTGAGGTCTGCGAAGCCACAAGGCTTGTTGCCGATATGTACAGGCTTCTTTATAAAGAAACCTGCGACAGTCATATTAAGGAACTCATAGTAAAATATCTGCCGTACTTTGACAAGATAGAAGAATACTGCATTAAAATGAAAGTTCCCTCACCCGTTAAAGACCCCGAAAGAATGAAAAACAGTGTTATGAAAGCACTTAAAATGCGTGACAGATACACAATTCTTTTTTATCTTAACGACAGAGGCGTTCTCGAAAAATATGCACAAAAGTGCAGTAAAGAGCTTTGCGACAGATTATTATGATTTTCCTTGAAAAAACCAAAACGGTTAAAATATTGAGTGCATGGTCTCATTATGATTTTTAATATCAATATTTAAAACTACAGGTGCTGTATTTGATTGTTTCAAATACAGCACCTGTTATATTTTTCGGTATAAATTATAATTTATTGAAATGCTCCAAAACATAATCCATATCCTTATCGCCTCTGCCGGAAAGGTTAATAAGAATTGAACCGTGCTCCATTTCTTTTGCAAGTTTAATTCCGTATGCTACCGCATGGGAGCTTTCTACTGCGGGAATTATACCTTCCATTCTTGAAAGTTCATAGAAAGCATCAATAGCATCATTATCATCTATTACATCATAAGTAACTCTGCCGCAATCTCTTAAAAATGCATGTTCCGGACCGGAAGAAGGGTAGTCAAGACCGCTTGCCACGGAATATACGGGAGCGGGTTCGCCGTTTTCATCCTTTAACATAATGCTGTTAAAGCCGTGCATAATTCCCTCTGTACCGTATTTCAAACTTGCGGCGTGGTCGCCTAAAGAGGCACCTCTGCCCAAAGGTTCTACACCGTAAATATTTACGGGGTCATTTAAAAAGCCGGAGAAAAATCCTGCGGCATTGGAACCGCCGCCAAGTCGGATCGTAGCCATGTCG
>JAZUHA010000053.1:0-4426 GCA_045641485.1 Acutalibacteraceae bacterium | reverse complement strand
TATCCCTCTTTTTGAGATTTAAAGTTGGGCGTTATGCCGTTACGGGCAAACTGATGATAAAGAACGGGGAAAACATGTTCGCCGTAAACGGATTTTATCCCGTTTGACTTTATATCATTTACATACGAGTTTATCTGACTGCCTAAATATTCGCCCTGTGTATATGCATCCTTTGTATCTGCAATCGGGAACACGGGCAAAACATATTTAAGTTTTGAATCAAGCTGAATTGAAGCATTCCTGTTTATAATGGTATGTTCAAATTCATCATACATAATGCCCTTGCAGTTTTTGCAATTTCCGAATGCTTTAAGATATTCTGACGGGAGCGAAAGCCTGTGACAGCCGTCACTGTTATCCACCCAGGAATAACCGTCCGGACCGTCTGCCGTCATATTAAAATTCTGAAATTCAAAGTTTGCGATAAAATCGGTATCGGACTCGGCGAATTTCTCCGAAACGGTTTTTACATCTTTTATTGCATCGTTTACCGATTTTGAATCCGGGTCAAAATGACAAACGGTATAATCGACAAGCTTACCGTTCGAGGTTACCTTATCATAGTTATCGTTTCCCTCAAGTAAATCATCCGCAAAAACATTAAGACCGATTTCAATATCTTTTGAGTTATCGGTTTCGGAAGCGGCGCTTGCCGTAGGTGCAAAAACAGAAACCGCACCGAAGAAAAATGTTAAACACATACCGGCGGAAATAATCCGTTTTATTTTCATAAATATTGTCCTCCCTTGCATTTTAAAAAAGTATACCATATAACGGTACAAAAATCAAACGAATTTTCCGAACGTATTTTCCGATCCGATTACATTAAACTAAATGCAAAATTAAATAAAACTCTTTGACATTTTCAAACATTTGTGGTAGATTATTACTGTTAAAAAATTTTTAATGAAAAGGAGCAGTTTTTATGTTAATGAAAATCTTCCAGGTCCTCGGTTGGACAAACGGTCAGATTAGCAGATTTGACAGTCTTGTAAATGTTATTTCAAGTCTTACTCCCGAAAGCATAGATTTGAAAAAAATCATTGCCGGTATTCTTGTGGTTATCGAATTGTTCAGTTCCGCTGCTTTTAAAACAAGCGTTCATCCGTTCGGTCAGGAAGTTGACCTCAGTGAATACAACCTTGTTTTTTCCGATGAATTTGACGGCAGTGAACTTAACACCGATGTTTGGTACACCCGCGGAAACGGTCCGAGAAGATGCGGTTACAATGCCGCTTCACAGGTAAAGGTAGAAAACGGCAACCTTGTTATAACCGGCGAATATCTTACAGACGGTGAATACGGCGAAGGCTGGTATGCCGCAGCTGTAGCACTTAAGCAGAAATATACAAAAGGTTATTTTGAAATCCGCTGTATCTGCAACGACTGCAACGATTACTGGAGTGCTTTCTGGCTTCAGGGCAATCACCCGTACGACCACGAACTTTCCGCAGGCGGCGTGGGCAGTGCCGAAATAGATATTTTTGAAGCTATGGATCACGATGCTTTGCTTCCCACCAAGAAAAACTCCGTATCTCACACGGTTTGGTGCAACGGTTTTGACGATGATGTTGAAAATCTTGACAAATGCTCTTTCTCAAGTATAGGCAACAACATCTACAAAGAGTTTAACACCTACGGTCTTGAGTGGACAGACGATGAATACATCTTCTATGTAAACGGCGTTGAAACAGGCAGAACATCATTCGGTAACGGCGTTTCCACAGACCTTGAAGAAGTTATCGCTTCTCTTGAAATCCCGGACGGCGGTATCAATATGGATACCTCCCTTAAAACCGAGTTTATTGTAGATTATGTAAAGGTTTGGCAGAAATAAGGATTATATTTGATTTTTTCAATAAGATTCAGTATTCATTTTTTAAAAATTAAAATATAAAAATAAACCGATTTATTATTCTGATTATCAGAACGGTAAATCGGTTTTAAATTATATTTTATTTTTATCCGTTGTCTTTTATCTTATCAATATATTTCGTCATCAGTTTCGTAAGGTTTTTAAAATCGTATTTTTCCGCAGTTCTTTTTGCATTATCGCAATAGACCTGCAGTTCTTCTTTGCTCATCTTTGAAATCTCATCAATTTTCTTTGCAATATCATCAGTATCTGCCGAAACGGTTTCCATACCTGCGCCGTTTACGATAACCGGGTTATATTCAGACGGAAAATCGCAAAGTATCGGCTTACCTGCCGCAAAATAATCAAAAATTTTATTAAAACTTATGCCGAATCTGAAAACCGGTGTGGGATTATTATGGGCATAATTCAAGTCGGCTTTACTTGTAATGTACGGAATATACTTTTTTTCCGTATATCCTTTAAAAACAACATTATTTATGTTTTCGCCTTTTACCCGCTTTTTAAGTTCGGGCAATTCTTCGCCGTCACCCCAAACAAGGAATTTTATTTTCGGATTTTTCACTTTTTTTGCAACATCAAGAAGCAGAGAAAGATTATTTGCTTTTCTTATTGAGCCGGTATAAACGACTTTAAAAATATCGGGATTATCAATATCTTCATCTTGCGGATTGTTTTTTTCTTTATTTTCGTTAAACCAATCAACATTTACGCCGTTGTTAAGAGGAAAAACCTTGCTTTGAGGAATTTTTTCCTGCCAGCTTTGTTCCTCTATGTATTTATAAGCGCCCTCCTGTGTAAAAAATATACCGTCCGCACTTTTATAAAGAAAAAGTTCAAAACACCTTAAAATTTTTACAATCGGGTGATTTTTCGGAAGTATGCCGTAATCGACAATGCTTTCCGGCCACAAGTCTCTTATTTCCACTATTTTTTTACATTTATATTTTTTGCCCAGGCTTATGGCGGCAAGAGCCGCAAGCGGATGTGCGGAAGAACCGATAATAACATCCGGTTTCGGAAAATGCTTTGATGCTTTTTTTACATTGAAATAATACATAAACATCGACAAAATCTGCATTTTCTTGTTATTACCGTAGTTAAATGTTTTAACAAGAACCCAAGGAAATGGCTCTTGTTTTATTTGTTTGAATTTTTCTTTGCCGTCTATAAGTTGCAAATCACAGTTATGCGGATGGCTCCCGCTGAACGCTACGGGCTCGTGCCCGAAATCTTTAAGATTTAAGCCGAAATGATAATTACGGTTTTTACTTCCCAATTCCGGGGGAACATTATAGTCATTTAAAAGCCATATTCTCATTCGTTCTTCATCCTTATGCCGTTATATATTTTCAAACACATCCGTATATTCTTTTACTATGCTGTTCCAATCAAACCGAAGCGACATATTAAATGCGTTTTTGCTTATCGCTTCATAGTTGTTTATTATCTTTTCTGCGACATTCGCAATATCCCCGGGATTTTTTGAATCAACCGCAAAGCCGACGGTTCCGTTTTCAAACTGTCTGTCAAAACCCTGCCCCCGGGAATAAATAACGGGCAGACCGCAACTCATTGCCTCACCGTACACAAGACCGAATGTTTCGTGAATTGACGGAAGAACAAAAATATCGCATGACTTATATATTTCTTTCATTTCCTCATAAGTTTTAACACCGAGATATTCCGTAAATGAATTGTCTGTTACGGTACGGTAATAATTATCATCGGTCACTGCACCTATAAGTTTAAGTTTTACATTATAGCCTTTTTTTATAAGATGTTCACAGGCGTTAACCGTGGTAATTTGGTTTTTATTCGGCTCTGTTCTTCCGGTGGAAACGAGAGTTATATTTTTCCTGTCACAGACATCTTTTTCACATCGGTTTTTTATCCAGAAATCATCTATTCCGAACGGTACGGTAACACATTTTGAAAGAAAATTTTTTCTGTGTTTTTCGGGAATGTAATTATCTGCCGTAAAGTCACGGTATGCATCCGTAACGAATATTATTATCTCTGCGTTTTTTAAGACCTTTCTTCCGAGAGGTCTTAACGGCAGGATATACTTAAAGAAAGTATTTACATCACTGTTACAAACGGAAACAACATACGGTACGCCGTATTTCTTTTTTAATTTAAGTGCCGGATATCCTGCCGAAAAAACGGAGTGAGCATAAATGCAAGACATTTTTTTAACATCAAAATGCTTTTCTATATCTTTGAAAATTTTTCGTGCTTTTCTGAAAAAGAAAAATCTGTCAAGTTGAGTGAAACATTCCGATACCACAACATTTTCGTAGTCTTTCTTTTCCATTTTCCAGCCACGGAAAGTAGAGGAAGAACACGGACTGTAAGTAAAACTTTCTATGCCGTTTTCGTTGAGTTTTTTATGTAAAATACTGAAAAGCCTTGTACCCAAAAAATAACTGCCGATTTGAAGCACGGTAATTTTCTTGTTTTCGGTCATTTATTTTCCTGCACTTTCATATTATTGTATTCTTCGTTATTTGCAGTATATGTGGGAACTATTTCGCTGATTTTTTCTAT
>JAZUHA010000052.1:0-4992 GCA_045641485.1 Acutalibacteraceae bacterium | reverse complement strand
TATTTTCGAGTTCTTCTTCGCAAAGATTGCCGTCTTCATCATATTTATCCGTACCCCATCTGCCCATTGAGCCGATACCGATACCGTATTTTTTTGTTCTTTCGATAAGTTCGGGAAGTTTGTTTTTAAACTCCTTACAGTCGTTACCGATGTTGTAGCAAATTTCTATAAATTCAAGTCCCAATGATTTTGCATATTGAAAACCGGCTTCATCATAAGGGCATATAATTCCGAGTTTCATATTTTTTCTCCTTCAAGTTATTTTTTGATTTTTTGATTAGAGCGCTTCGGATTTGTCTTTTGCGAACCCCGAGTAGCACAAAGGTGCACGAGTGGGTGAGCAAAAGGCAAAGACGGAGTGCTATTAATCAAAATAAACAGGTTTACCGGTTTTGGAAGATTGATATATCGCTTCGAGTATACGTGTTACACAGAGTGCCTGCTCCGGTAAAACTACCGGGTCGGTATCGTGTCTTACGGCGTAAATCCATTTTGTTGCTTCAAGTTCTGCGGGGGAGCCGTCTGACTTACCCTCAAAGAATGCCGCTCCGCCTGCCTTGAGATTGGGTATTTCAACACACTGACGCTGGTTTTTAATGTAGTTGAGTCTTGCACCGTCTAATGTATCGGCGCCGCCTTCTGTTCCGCAAATCATATAACAAGCCTCGTGCGATTCGGCTAAATTAAGCGCCCAACTTGACTCAAGGTTGATAACGGCACCGTTTTTCATTTTGATAAAACCGAAAGCGGAATCTTCTACCGTATATTCCTTGGGATCCCACGGTCCCCAGGCATTACCCTGCTCCTCTTTATCCGCAAGTTTTCTGAACGTCTGACCTACAACCATTTCAGGCTCGTAGTTATTCATAACCCACAAAGTCATATCAAGTGCATGAGTACCGATATCTATAAGCGGACCGCCGCCCTGCTCGTATTCGTTAAGAAACACGCCCCATGTGGGAACTGCTCTTCTGCGTATTGCAAGAGCTTTGCCGTAATAAATCTCACCGAATTCGCCCTTGTCTGCACAGGATTTAACATAAAGGTTTTCGGGAGTCTGGCGGTTCTGATAACCGATAGAAAGTTTTTTGCCCGTTCTTTTTGCGGCTTCGCACATGGCTTTTGCTTCTTCATAGGTTTTAGCCATCGGTTTTTCGCACATTACGTGCTTGCCCGCTTCAAGAGAATCTATAGTAATAAAACTGTGTGAACGGTTGGGAGTGCAAACATGGATTACCTCAATGGTTTCATCTTTAAGAAGTTCCTTGTAATCCTCATAAACTTTTGCATCGGGTGTGCCGTATTCTTTTGCGGCTTTTTCCGCTCTTTCTTTTATAATATCGCAAAAAGCAACCATCTCAACGCCCTCAACTTTTTTGAGTGCCGGCATGTGTTTACCGTTTGCAATACCGCCGCAGCCGATAATACCTATTCTTACTGTTCTTTCCATATCAGTCAGTCCTTTCATAAAGGTATAATACAAATACATTATATTGTATTTGCAGGATATTTCAAGGCACTATATAGATTTAACTGTTTTCACAATAACAAAATT
Organism: Acutalibacteraceae bacterium; assembly: GCA_045641485.1. GTDB lineage: Bacteria > Bacillota > Clostridia > Oscillospirales > Acutalibacteraceae > DTU089. Next base: position 3,437 of record JAZUHA010000052.1, on the reverse strand, counting down.
AAGTTTGAATTTTTGGGCATTTTGACAAAAAAGGCTTTACGGCGGTAAACCGCCGTAAAGCACAGTCAGAATCTTATTAAATTATATTTTAAAAAAGCTTTTATTTATCAATTTTTAAAAACATAGGTGTACACCCGTTTAAATACGGCAATTCATCCGCACGCATATAACCGCAAAAAGACTCAAACCCACACCTTTTGTAGAAATTAACTGCCTTGGGAACAGCATATAAACAAATATGTGTAGCACCGACATATTCCGATGATATTTCCCTTATGTAATCTAACATATACACAAAAAAAGCCTGACTTAATGTTTCATATCTGTTGGAAGCTTCATCAAATTTCAAACTTCTGTATTGCTCATCAACTGCAAAATAATCAATTTCAACTGCAGGAATGCTCGTTAAAAAATCTGTTCCGTCAAAAGCTGTTTCTGAAACAAGAATTCCGGTGCAACAAATCGCACAAAAGCCCATTATGTTATTATTCTCTTCGTCAACAAAAACATAAGAAACATCTTTTTCGGAATCTATACTTTTATTTTGAATAAATTCTCTTATCGCCGAATACTCGCATCTGAATTTTTGTAAAAGTTCTGAATCATTTATATCAACTTTACGAAAAGAGATAGAATACTCAGCTCCGAAATTATGCTTTATCATCATTTTTCTTTATTTTTTTTGTTATTTTCGATAGAATTTCTTCGTTATTGTTCTTTTTTGCTATTTCCAAAAACTCTTTGGATTTTTGCGGAGATACCACAAATGTCCTGTTACATTTTGCCGTAAGTACAGCCATTTTTTTCTTCCTTTTTTTATTATTGTCAGAACTACTCATAAAACACCTCCGAATTGAATTTTAGCAAAAACAATATACGAAAAGTGTCATTTTTTGTATTTCCGCTATTATAATAACACATTAAATCAGTTTTTTCAACCCTGTGAAAAAAAGAAGACCTTACGGCGGTAAATCGCCGTAAAGCCCAATAGTTAACTGTTCAGCCGAAATATCTTTCAAGAAGACCTTTGAATGCCTTGCCGTGGCGTGCTTCGTCACGAGCCATTTCGTGAACCGTATCATGGATAGCATCAAGTCCCTGCTCTTTTGCCGTTTTTGCAAGTTCAAATTTACCGAGTGTAGCGCCGTTTTCGGCTTCTACTCTCATAGCAAGGTTTTTCTTTGTGCTGTCCGTTATAACTTCACCGAGCATTTCAGCAAATTTTGCGGCATGCTCTGCCTCTTCATAAGCGGCTTTTTCCCAATAAAGACCTATTTCCGGATAACCTTCTCTGTGGGCAACTCTTGCCATCGCAAGATACATACCCACTTCAGAGCATTCTCCGTTAAAGTTTGCACGAAGTCCCTCAACGATTTTTTCATCAACGCCGTCAACAATACCGACCTTGTGTTCTGCAGCCCAGGTCATATCATCTTTTGCTTCGTTGAACTTTGCGCCGGGAACACCGCACTGGGGGCATTTTTCCGGAGGATTTTCACCCTCATAAACATAACCGCAAACAGGACAAACCCATTTTTTCATAATAAAACAACTCCTTTAAAAAATATTATAAAACGGCAAAATGTTATTCTTTTGCACTTCTGCAATTTTCACATAAGCCGTAAAAAACAGTTCTTTGCGAACGAATTAAAAACCCGTTTTTTTCAAACTGTTTCAATTCGTCCGGTAATTGAGGTTTACAGAAAATATCGAAAATTTTTCCGCATTTTTCACAAACAAAATGAAGATGACCGTCTAAATTACCCTCATAATGCGCTTTTCCGTCACTGCTGTCAACAATCTCAATTAAACCGTTTTCGGCAAGTTGACTGAGGTCACGGTAAACCGTACCGAGGCTGATATTCGGAATTTCTTCTTTTACGGTGTTATATACATCCGAAGCAGTGGGATGTTCATACGAATTTGTAACCGCTTTAAGCACGGCATCACGCTGTTTTGAACTTCTCATACAGCCCACCCCGATTAAACAGTAATTATTACTGTTTAATTATACCGCATCTGTCGAATTTTGTCAATAAATTCTTATATTAAATTTAATTTTTCTTCACATAATATTAAAGATGAACTTCATCAAAAACATTTAAGGAGCAATAAATTATGAATTCTGACAAAAATCAATGTATCGAATGTACTGTTGAAAACTGCAAATACCATCTCGATTCTTCCGACTGCTGTACAAGAAGCGGTATAGAAGTAGGCTCTTGCAACTGCCATGCGGAGAACTGCGATAACACATTCTGCCGTTCTTTCGAGTCAAAAAGCAACAGTAGTGTTTAGCATTTAGCGTTTAGTTTTCAGCCTGAATAACAGAAAATTTAATATACTATAAAAAAATCAACCGATTTATTATTCTTTGCTTTTAAAGAACGATAAATCGGTTTTTAATTCAAAATTCATAATGCACAATGCATAATGTCGGGGCTTCGCCGAATCAGTTTTCAGTTTTCAGATTTCAGTTTTCAGACTGAATAGCCGTTAGTTTATTCTTTGATATTTAATTTTTTAATACAATTGATTTTTATAAGATATTAAAGTCAAAAGTTCGCTTTAAACCGAAAATAAACACAAAATATTATTGTTATACATAATCAGTTATAAATCGGCACGCAGTGCCCCGAAATTCAACATTCAACATTCAACATTAAATCCGGAGCTGAAAACTGATTCGGCGAAGCCCCGAAATTATTATCTGTTATCTGTTATGTATTATCTCTTATCTAAAGATTGAATATCGGAGAATGAACTGCCGGTTATTCAGTCTGAAAACTGAAATCTGAAAACTGAAAACTCAATATTTGTCCTTACACGCCTTGGTATTCGCATAACTTCCCGTATAACTTCCGTTATAGGCAACTGCATAATAAGTATATGTCTTGCCTTTCTTTGCGGATTTATCAAGATACGAAACCTTTGTTGCTCCTTTTACCGTTGCAAGTTTGGCATATTTCCCGGAGTCTGTTTTTCTGTAAACGGTATATCCCTTTGAAGCGGAGATTTTACCCCATTTTACGGTTACACCCGATTTACCGCTTGTTGCGGAAGAAATCTTTACGGGAGCAAGATACATTGTCGTAACGCCCGATTTGTAACCGCTGTATGTACTGCCGTTATATGCTTTTACATAATAACTGTACTTTGTACCGCTTTTAACGGATTTATCTTTATAAGAAACGGTTGTACCGCTCTTTATTGTTGCAAGTTTCTTGTAACTGCCCGAACCCGTTTTCTTATAAATTACATATCCTTTTGCACCGCTGATTTTACCCCAACAGATATTTACATAACCGTTCTTGTTTGCAACCTTTGTTGTCGGTGCGGAAAGGAACAATGTTGTTTTGCTCGTTTTGTCATAACTGCTGTAAGTACTGCCCTTATATGCCTTTACGGTATATACATATTTTGTGTTACCGCTTACC
>JAZUHA010000051.1:0-3111 GCA_045641485.1 Acutalibacteraceae bacterium | reverse complement strand
GTTTGACATCCACTGAACATTGTCGCCGTCTGACATAATAAGTGAAATATAGTGTTTTTCCGGGTCGGGAGTGATTTTTTCCTTGGGTTTCGGCAGTTCAAATTCACATTTAAAACTGTTTAATACGCTTAAATTGTAACTGTGGTCGGAAGCGCAGATTGAATATCCGAGTTTTGAAATTGTTTCTACAAAATGCTTTTCGGCTTCACACCAACCGAATACTATACCGTTTTCACCTATACCGTTAAGAATTTTTTTAATAAAATTATTGCCTTTTGTTGTATTGTCGGAATAGCACATAAACATTTTTTGCTGTACTGCAAAATCACGAAGACCTGCCGAGTCGTTTTTTATATGAACTATTCCCTTGTCACTGAAACAGTCTTTATATTCATCAAAAAACTTCTCATAAAACTTATAATCATACTTTTCTTCGGATATATCTTTCATAAGTTTAAGTCCGCAGTTTTCGGCAAATTCCTTTAGTTCAACGGGTACGGGAAGCCAGCCTTTTACTATGGCATAGTTACAAGCCGTATTAAGCCCCTCGGCAAAATCCGAGTTGCGGTAAAGAACATATCCGCTGTCACCTATGCAGTCTTTAAACTGTTCGATAACGGTTTTAAGAGTCCACGGATTACCGTCTGCATCTGTTCTTATAAGAGTTTTTCCGCTGTTTTCAATATAACCTAAATATGTATTTGATGTCCAGCCGACAGAAACAAAAATCTGAACTTTTTCGCTGTTCAAAATCCCCTGTAAAGCCTGCATTGTTTTAAATTCGCCGCTTTTGATTTTTGAAGAATCAACAACATATATTTTATCTGCCAAAGGAACTTTTTTGAGTCCGCAGTCCGTCTGCAAAAGTTCTTCCGGTAATTTCGCCTCTGGAATTTCCGGTTTAAAAAACTGAAAAAATCCGCCCAACGAAACGATAAAGGACATTATGAATGCCACGGCTTTTGTAATAATCTCCATACTTTTTCCCTCTTTAATCAAACTGAAATTTTAATGAATTTCATAAAATACAACATTTCCGGCAGAAAGCGTTTCACTTAAATTAAGTTTTCCGTTTTCCACAACCGCAGTTTCCGTAACCGGCGTAAGAACAGCGCATTTTTCGTAATTTTCACGAAGCTCGTTAAAATACAAATTTCTCGCTTCGGCATCATTTAATGTTGATGTGCTGTCAAGGCACGGGTCATCGGGTGACCAGGAGAAGCAATCGTTACCTATTCCGTATTTTTCTCTGTCTTTTTGCCATTCGTCAAAGAAATTACAGTCATCATTAACAAGATACTTTGTAACTGTTACTGTTTTACCGTCAAGTTGAGGAACTTCTATATTAAAGTTCACTTTCATTTCCTTGTTATATTTAAGGTCATTTTTAAAGTTATATGACATTAACCTTAAAGTTGCTGTATCTTCCGACCAGGAAGCAAGACAATCGGATTCAACCTTTGTTCCCGTTTTCATATGAGTATTTGTTACCTTTGCCTGCTTACCTTCTGCAAATTTATAAATATTATTTGCAACGTGATAACTTATTGTCGGATAACCGTTTAAAATATCACCCGTAAGAAAAGACCATGAAGAAAAATAATCAAGTCCGCTGTCTATAGCCTGTTTGAAAAGCCTTGCATCATACGAAGCCTGCCAGGTGTAGCCCGTTGTTCTCGAATTAAGAGCGCTGTCAACTTTACCGCTGTTTACACCGGAAAGTATTCTGCCTTCGTCTATACCGAAAATAACATCTTTAAGTCCGTACTTTTCGGCGGCTGTTTTAAGATGTTTTGCGAGTTTCGGAAGAGTGAAACCCGATGTGAATTTACCGGGACAACTGTCATAAAACGAAGCGGAAACAAAGCAAATTCGTGTTCCTTTTTTGCCCGTGGCATAGTTTTTACCCATACCGCAATGCTTAAGGAAATTTCTTTCGTCCCAAAGACCTTCGGTAACACCCATACAGTGAGCACCGACAAAAACATCTTCGCCTATTACATCAATAAGGGCCTGAACGGTATAATCGTAAAGTTTGCAATACGCTTCTTCGGAACTCTTTGCGGTTTCATCTTTTGCAAAAAACCAGTCTTTATTTTCATATTCGGTCATACAGCCGAAACGCCATGTTTTAACCTCGTCAACACCGAATTCACTGACAAGAGCCTCTGCCATGGCTTTAATGTAGTTGTAATATACATTATAGTCATCCGGCGGATAGGGATTCATATCAAAACCGCCCATAATATAACCGGAAGTGTATTTAACGGGAACGCCACCGAGTTTAAGATGCGGTTTTGCACCGAGATTTAATATACCGCGGCAGTTTTTAATAAGTCTTGTAAAATCGTAATCGTCAAGCACGGTATTGTCACCGGGATTTTTAAATAAATCACGCTCTGCCGTTCCGCCCGTACACTGCATAAGCTGAACATATTTTACAAATTTGAAAACATCGTATTTTTCATTATTTTCGGCATCAAAAAAGCGAGTACCCATATCCCAGACATTCATATTATCTACGATATTCGGGATATCTTCTCCGAGTTTTACCGTACTTATTTTATAGTTATAAGTACTGATACCCGAAAACAGTGCGGTAAACGAACTGAAAAACAGCGCTATTGCAGTAAAAATCGTTGTAAAAATATTCATCTTTTTACCTCTTTTACTATTTATTTCCGGTTATTACTTCTTTAACTGCATAATATGCGGGCTTCGGTGTGCCGTCAAGGTTAAAAAGTCCCCATTTTGTTTCAAACGGACACCAGGTATGTCCGCACGCAAAGCACGCTTCCATATCCTGACAGCAATAGATAATCATACCTGCAAGGCAGTTGAGTTTTCGTAATTCGGTCATAACCCTTTTATAGTACTGTGCCTGCCCTATGGGAGTATGCGGAATACCCTCAATGGTTTCTGCCGAGGTTTCGCCGTAAAAATGGTTTGCATACTGTCCGAAAACCATCTCCGCCCATTTTTCTTCTTCACCCGGGTGCTCAACCTTCAGTGTATTACGGAACTGCGAGGGAAGTTTGTTTACAAATACCGACCCGTCTGCTATCGCTTCCGCTTCCGTTGAATATCCGTAAATACCGAGAATTTCTGCTT
>JAZUHA010000050.1:0-11564 GCA_045641485.1 Acutalibacteraceae bacterium | reverse complement strand
TACTAAAACCATTACTCGTGGTGCAGTAGGAGCAGAGACATTAGAATGGACAGACGGTGCATTACCGGCAGGAGATTATCTGTTTGCGGTAGAGAATGTATCATCAAAACCATCAGTAACCACTAATCCTAACAGACTTGGTATAGCCGAAGTTGACGGCAATATATCCAAAGGAGAATATTATCGTGTCGGTAAATGGGTTAGTGGCAAAGAGCTTGCACTCGACATTCGTTTTACTGAACCTGCACCGGCAACTGGATATTTTGCAGAAACAGTAAAGCGGGTATATGTTGCAGCCTACGATGAAGATGCTGAAATTGCAAGTAAAGAAATGGGTTGTTCAACCGGAGGAAGTTTAGGGGTAAGAGTTCGCGTAAATGTACCGTTTTCAGCATTTCGCTTTTATTTATTAGATTATAATTGCTCAAGTGCGGAATTTTCGGTTTATAATTGGAACCAGACCTTTGACGAAACAGTATCCAAACAACCTGTAGCAACAAAAACAGTTTCTTCTGCTAAAGTATTAGGAAACGGATGGATGGAAATTACTCATGATGAATTGCCGGCAGGTGAGTATCTGTTTTTAGTTCATAATCAAATAAGAAGTGGACAGCCGGCAACTATTGGTGTATCTCATACCGATGTAAGTGATAACCCTAATAGTATGACATTTGTGGACGGTAGTGAAACTGCTACTGACCTTCGGTTTGGTATCTTCTTTACTGACGAAACAACCGATGGAAACTATTACGGTCCGCTTTCAAAGGCTGGCTTTGTGGATGCATCTGACCGTACCAAAGAGCAATCGCATGAATGGACGGCGAAAGGCGGTGTTATCGGCCAACGGATTAATGTTAATAGTGAATTTAGAGGATTTACAGTTAATATAGGACGCGGAAGAAGTCACTATGTTACATTGTCTGTGTATAAGTGGGATAAAACTGTTTCAAACAGTACGAACAAATCACCACTTGTTAGCAAAGATGTTGATTGCGTAGTAGAAAATGGATATGTGACTTTAATGTGGGATACTCCGTTACCGGCAGGTGAATACTACTTTGCTGTTGAAGCAACAAATGAAGGCGTAAGTGTATGGTCACGCTTAGATAGCCATATTTCAAAAGGATTAGCATACATAAACGGTAATGAAAAAGAAACGGAATTAGATATAAGAATTTTCTTCCCGAATCCTCCGTCAATGCCTTTTTGCGATTTATCTAACGGAACATATATTATGGCGTATGAGGACGAAGCAAAATCTTCAACAATTTATTCCAAAGAAGCAGGAGCTGAAGTAGGTCAGCGTCTTATCGTAAATGCTCCTTTTTCGGCATTTAAGTTCTTTGTTGGCCGTTTAACGAGTACAAAAGCAGATTTGTCTTTATATAAATGGAACAGGAATTATAAAACTACCGTAAGTGCAAAGCCATTGGCTACAAAGACATGTGAACTTATGCTTGCAAATGGATATGTAGAGTTTTCTTTGGATAAGACAATGCCCGCCGGCGAGTATTTATTCCTTTTCCACAATTCCGATTCCTCTATTACATGGTTTGCACGTGCAACCAATAATGCTACGGGTGGATATGCATACCAATTTGGTGCACAACAACCGATGGAATTAAATATGCAAGTATATTTTGATAATCCTCCGGAAAATCCGTTCTCTCCGGTAACAACAGATTTGTATGTAAATGCTTATGATAACAATGCACCGTCAACGCATCTTTGGACTCAAGAAGGCGGTTATATTGCAAAGCAATTAAAAATCAATACTGGATTTAGCGGTCTACGTTATTTTATTGGTCGCTTAAAATCAACCGAGTTAGACTTTTCTGTTTATACTTGGAATAAAACGGTTGACCAAACTCTTGCAAAAAAACCTATTGCTACGAAGCGTGCTTATATTACACAGGAAAACGGATGGGTTGAAGTTGATTTTGGCACAACCATTCCGGCAGGCGAATATTTAATTGCTGCAGAAAATGCGGATTCCCGTTTTGCAATATGGGGCGTAAATGATACAAGTGTAACTCATGCACCTGCATTTTCAAATGGAAATCAATCTGAATGTGATCTTTCCTTAAGCTTTTTTGTAGAAAAGAAAGTCAACAATATCTTTGGGGCTATTTCTCCGGAATATGTATATTCTGATGTCGGGGTTACAGATCCTTCAGCATATTCTTCATATATGCGGTTTAATCCTGTAACAAAAGAAATCGGTCAACGACTGAATATCAATAGAAATTTTGACGGAATCGCATTTCAATTACCAACATTTTGGAATATTGATTGTAAAGTTTCAATTTCTGCATATAAGTGGAATGACTCTTATGAAACTACGATTGCTCAAAATCCAATTAAAACCGTTAGAATTGAAACCGTACGTGATAATGGTTGGCACTGGTTCTTCTTTGATGACGAACAAAAAGCAGGAGATTATTTGTTCCTACTACATGACCCAGTTGGGTATTTCGGTGTCTATTATTCGGTAGGCAACGAAGTTTCTAAAGGATACTGCTATGTTGACGGAGCCGAAATAAGATATACTTGTAATGTAAGAGTAAGATTCTCAGGAAAAATTGATTCAGATTTTAGAAATATTCATACCGGAACAAAAGTATTCAACTATGACGCGGCACATATGACGGGCTTTTCAATTTCCGGAAGTGACAACAAGTATGGAATGAGAATTAAACTCAATAGTCCGATTGTTGGTGTTGAATTTGCCCTCGCTAATATGACTCTCGCTGATAGGGTGGTATATTATTGTGTTTATGATTGGAAAGGTAGTTACGCTTCATCGATAAAAGAAAAGCCAATTAGAAAAGAAAAAGTAAAATTTGGTGATGAATGGAATCCTACTGTTGCGCAAAATTTTGATAAACCTCTTGATGCAGGCGAATACTTAATTCTTGTAGAGTCAGGTGCTGATGTTGTTCACTATTGGGCAACTTCAGAAAAGCCTACATTGGATGCTACATTCTATGTTAATGGTAAAGAAATGTCGGGTTCAATGTGGATGGGAGTTATTTATGATAAAGGCGCTTTATATACTCCTGTTGATAAAGCTATAGGGTATGTGGACAAATAGTGATTTGAAGCCTAAAAACTCTTGGAGGGTTTATTTATGATGAAAAGAGTATATTGCGTATTACTTGCAACTCTTATATTGCTTCTTGCTGGATGTAACAAAGAAAGTAAGTCTGTTACAGATGAAAAGAAAAAAAGCAATAAGGAATATACGGTTTTAACGCAAAAAAACAAAGCAGAAGAATACAGTATTCCAAGTGATAGCCTTATATATACAAACGAAGTTATGCCAGATACATGGGTGTTTACCGACGGATTAGGGCGGCAGGCACTTACAAATAAGGATGTCGGGAATCTAAAAGACAATAAAACAGTGGGTATGTTTTATTGGGATTGGCATGAAGTCGGTCAATTGAATCGTGAAATTTCTAATATTCAGAAAACAGTTGATGAATTTCCGCTTTCTGCAAACGACTATGCAAATGAAGCTTGGACAAAAAGCTCAACAAATTATTGGAACGAACCTATATACGGTTATTATACAACAACTGATACTTGGGTTCTTCGTAAACAGGGTGAACTGTTGTCAAATATGGGCGTAGATGCCGTCTTTTTGGATTACACTAACGGATATGCAGAGTACAGAAACAGTCGAGAATCTTTATTTAAAACATGGTCGGAAATGTTTGATGGTGGCATTAGAACTCCAAAGATTTCGTTTCAACTTCCCTTTGCTGGCGTAGAAAAATATACACCGGTAAAACTTGAGTTTTTGTATATGGATATTTATAAGCGTGAACGCTATAAAAACATGTGGTTTTATTGGGAAGGCAAACCTTTAATGGTTGGAAATGTCAGCGGTTTAAGTAAAAAAGACAAGATTCAATCCGAAATTTTGAATTTATTTAATTTCCGTTTGGGTGTTACGCCGAGAAGCTTAGCAGCATCTGAAGAGGGTGAGCTTCAAATTAATACTTGGCCGTGGTTAGATTATTATCCGCAACATGCATTTTACAAAGATAAAAATGCAAAGAAAAAAGGTAATGTTGAAGCTGTATCGGCAAGTGTTGCACAAAATGCTGATTATAACACAAAAGAAACTGTTGCTATGAACGGACAAAATGTTATGGGTCGTTCATACTCGTCTGACTACCGTGCAAGATATGCTCGTGAAGGTGCAGAAGCTTCTAAGTGGGGTTATAATTTTTCCGAGCAAATGGATCACGCTATTAAACTTAATCCAGAGTTTATCTATATAACTGGATGGAATGAATGGACTGTTGGCCGCAACGAAAAATGGGGCGAAACAAGAAATGCATTTGTTGACGAGTTTAATGATGAGTTTAGTCGTGATATTGAGCCTACAAAGGGAGCATTAAAAGACCATTATTATTATCTTGCTGTCAATAAAGTGCGTCAATATAAGGGTGCCCGTAAGGTTCCTAATCTAAGCACGCTTTCTACAATTGATATGAACGGTGGACAGGAGCAATGGAAGAATGTCGCACCTTACTATGCTTCATATGTAGGTAATACAGGCGACCGTAATAGTGTTGCTGTAGGTGAAAACGGTGTATATCTTGAAAATTCAGGTAGAAATGATATCATCGGTACACAGGTAGCAAGAGATAAAGAATACATATACTTTAATGTAGAATGTAGCAAGAATATTACTCCTTATACAGATAAGCTGTGGATGAATCTTTATATTGATTGCAATTCAAAGAACACAGGATGGGAAAGTTTTGATTATGTTATCAATAAGTCTCCCGCTACTGCAACAACCTCTGTATTAGAAAAATTTACAGGAAACGGTTTTGAGTCGGAAAAAGTATCAGATGTATCTTATGCTGTTGACGGAAGATATATGACAATAAAAGTGGCAAAATCCGATCTTGGAATTTCAGGAAATGATTTTACTATTGATTTCTTGTGGACTGACAATGTTCACGATGAGATTGATGATGGAATTGTGACATATAGTGAAAAGGTTTCTGCAAACAAGAACGGTACTAATGCTGCTCTCGAAACAACACCGCTTACAGCCGATAAGCTTGTATATAATAAGTTTTCGGGTGATATAATGGATTTCTATATTTCCGGCGATGTTGCTCCCGGCGGACGCTTTAAATATCGTTACGAAAGTACAGAAGCTAACGCATTAGGACTTGAAGAACCGGTATCCGTAAAGAAAGAAACAAAGTCGAATGACACCGTTAATCCGATAATTTGGGTTGTCATTGGAGGAGCTATTCTTCTTATCGGTGCAGGAATTGTTACAACTATTGTTCTTGTAAAAAAGAAAAAGAACAGCAAAACTTTGTAAATGTGTAATAAAAGGAAGGCTGGGTTTTATCCGGTCTTCCTTAAAAAGAATATAGGTAAAAAATTTAATGAAAAAATTATGCTTGGTTTTTGATGACGGACCTTGTGAACCGCTTTGCAAAATAGTCGATAAAATAAAAAAATACGGTTGGAAAGCCGGATTTGCCATTATAGGCAATAAGATAAATGATGAAACGGAATATATGATTCGGTATGCAATAAATAATGGATTTCAATTAGTAACACACGGAAAGAGTCATATATCAATAAGTAAACTTGATTCTGACGAAGAAATAATAGAAGAACTTTTGTCCCCTATTGTGGAAATTAAACACCGAATAGGGTATGATGTGACTATGGCAAGACTTCCTTTTTTATCAGGTAACAATAAGGTGTTGGAAATTTCCAAGCAATTAAATCTTCCGCTTTTAGGGCAGGGAATTGACGGTGCAAATGATTGGGATTCGTCTACAGCCCCAAAAACTATTTTTGAATCAGTAGTTTGCTCTGCCAGTGACGGGGCAATAGGATGTTTGCATGTGACCGAAAATACTTGCATTGCCCTTGATAGTATTTTACCTGCATTAAAAGAAAATGGTTTTTCTCTTTTAACTCCACAGGAGTTGTTTGCAGAATTTGAGATAAATATACCGCTTGGGGTTCAAATTAATAATATTAATGATTATAGGGAGTAGTCAAAATGAAAAATCATTGGAAAGGTAAAACATGGTACGCTTACGGAACATCTATGACGAGCGTTGAAGTAGGGAAGTATGTACCGGTAGTAGAGAGACTTTCGGGACTTAAAGTCGTTAATAAAGGTATACCGGGAGGTAGTCTTACACCCGACGGTTTTGGCAAGGGTAATGTAAAGAATGCCGTTCTTGATTTAAATGACGGTAAAACCGAGGCAGATTTAATTACACTTGAAGTTTTACCAAACGAAGGAGCCACGGTTGGAGATATTTACGATACAGACAATAATTCATTTTGCGGATGTTTTAATCAGTGTGTTAGATTTTTGCAAGAACATACCAAAGCAACGGTAGTAGTAATAATAATGATCGGAAGCAATTCTTATGAACCTGATTATAAAACCGAAGAACGCGGAATTACTCAATATGAGTTTTCGGAAATAATAAAGAAGGTTGCTCGACTTAACTCCGTTCCGGTAATTGATGTTTTTGGGGAAAGCGGATTTGGTTATGGTCGTGTAAAAAATAGAGATTATCAAAAAGACAACATACATTTGAACGATTTAGGTGGATTGAATATTGGCGGTTTTGTATGGAGCAAGTTGAAAGATATTCCAACGTGGAAATTTGAATAGTAAAAACATAGGAGTATTTTACTTATAAAACAGGCTTATACAAGAAATTTCGTATATTTGGAGTTTTTTGTAAAGTCTGCGGCAATCTTGGAAATTAAGAAGTAGGAAGTCTGAAAGTATGAAACGATTTGCATGGGAAACAAGACCAAAAGCTCTTGAACAAAATATAGTAATATGTGGGAATGCCCGTTTTACGGTTCTTACACCGAATCTTATTCGTATGGAATATGACGAAAGCAGACGATTTGTTGACGAAGCATCTCAAACGTTTTTTTATCGTGATTTTCCCAAGACGGATTATTCTGTGTCTGAAAAGAATGAAATATTATATATAGATACTGAAAAATTAACTCTAAAATACCATAAGGGTGAAGAGTTTTCAAAAACAACACTTTCAATCAAGTTAAAAGAATTTCCAAACACCGAATGGTTCTACGGAGACGAATTAAATCCGTTAAAGGGAACAAGAAGTACATTAGACGGAGTCAACGGCGAAACAGATTTAGAAGACGGAATTTGTTCAAGGCAGGGCTTTGCGATTATAGACGATAGCAAGAGTGCCTTGTTAAGCGAGGATGGATGGTTTTCGGTTCGTGGGAGAGAAATGCAGGATTTATATTTCTTTGGCTACGGGCATAAATATTTGGATTGCATAGCTGATTTTTACAGATTGACGGGAGCACCGCCGCTGTTGCCTGATTATGCTTTGGGAAATTGGTGGAGCCGTTTTCATAGATATACGCAGGACGAGTACGAAAACCTTATATTGCGTTTTGAAAATGAAAAAATACCGTTTTCTGTCGCCGTTATTGATATGGATTGGCATATTACGAAAATACCGGCTGAACATTTAACGGGAAATGAAAAATTTGAAAACGGGTGGACCGGTTACTCTTGGAATAAGGAATTATTCCCGTCATACAAGGATTTTCTTAAGTTTTTAAAGAAGCATAATTTAAGAACATCCTTAAATCTGCATCCGGCACAGGGCGTAGGCAGTCATGAGGACATGTATGAAAAAATGGCAGCAGCTTGCAGTGTTGAGCCAAAAAGTAAAAAACGCATTAAATTAGATTGCTTGAATAAAGAATTTATGAAAGCCTATTTTGATGTTTTACATCATCCGTATGAAGAAGACGGTGTTGATTTTTGGTGGATGGATTGGCAGCAGGGCAATGATTATTGGTGGATTCACGATGATGAGCATATGCCTTCAAAACTTGAAGAAATAGCGCCTTTGTGGTTGCTTAATCATTTACATATTTTGGATATAAGCCGTAACGGTAAGCGACCTATGTTTTTTTCGAGATATTGTGGCTTAGGCTCGCACAGGTATCCCGTCGGCTTTTCCGGTGACACAATAGTAACATGGGAATCTTTGAATTTTCAGCCATACTTTACTGCAACTGCATCAAATTCGGGTTATTCTTGGTGGAGTCACGATATAGGCGGTCATATGAACGGTTATCGTGACGATGAATTGCAGGTGAGGTGGTTGCAATTGGGTGTGTTCTCTCCGATTAACCGTCTGCACTCCGGATGCAACCCGTTTTCCGGCAAAGAGCCGTGGAATCTTAATGCACCGGCTGAAAAAATTGCAAAACAGTGGCTTCGTTTCAGACATCAACTGTTCCCTTATATTTACACTATGAATTATCGCAATCATTCTGAACTTAAACCGTTAATAGAGCCTCTTTATTATACTTTCCCGGAGAATGATGAAGCGTATGAATACAGAAATCAGTTTTGGTTTGGCAGTGAATTGATGGTTGCTCCTATTACCTGTGCAAGTGATGCGGTTACGGGTCTTGCCTCAGTTGATATGTGGATTCCCAAAGGAATATGGTTTGACTTTTTTAACGGGACAGTGTATCAAGGTGAGAAAAAAAGTAAAATTCACAGAACATTGGAACAGTATCCCGTTTTTGCAAAAGCAGGTGCAATTGTTCCCATTATGGAAGGAACTGATAATAATCGTTTAGGCAATAATCGGGATATGAAACTTTATGTTTTCCCCGGTCAAGACAACTGCTTTGCTATGTATGAAGATTCCGGAGACGGTATGGAATATAAAAACGGTGCCTATTCTGTTACAAAGTTTTCGCTTGAATGGGGCGATAAAATTTTGTTTACTATTGGTGCCGCACAAGGTAGTACCGAACATCTTCCGAAGAACAGAAATTGGACTGTTGTGTTTAGAGGATTTAACGGTGAAGTTAGTGTTTCAGCTTCAATCGGCGGTAAAAACTTGCCTATTTGTTGTGAGTATGACAGCAAAACGGCATCAACAACCGTTAAAATAGAAAATGTAAATATAAATTCGGAAGTTGTATTTACATTAAAGACAGAAAACGGTTTGTTAAATAGCAAAGAAATTATTAAAAACAGAATTTTTGATATTATTTTACATTCACAAGCCGGATATGATTTAAAAGAGAAAATATGGAATTATGTTTGTAAAGGCAGTAAAAATGTCTTTACGGTATGCCCGGAAAAGCAGTATTCTACCCTGTTGAGTGCTATTAACGAATTAATACAACTTGAGCAGGATACATAATTCATAAAAACAGAAAACTTGTATCTAAAATTGATATGATAATGGTATAAAAATTGTTAAATTGGCTCAATTTTTTAAGAGTAGTCCTAAATATAAAATCTTTTCGGAGGATTTATGAATATTAATAACATCGCACAAAGACAAAAACGACCTATAAAAGTAATGCAATTTGGCGAGGGTAATTTTCTGCGTGCCTTTGCCGATTACTTTATAGATATATTAAACGAAAAAACCGATTTCGGCGGGAATATTGCCATTATAAAGCCGATTTCTTTCGGTAATCTCGATTTGTTCAAAAAGCAGGACAATTTATATACCGTTTTGCTTCGGGGCAGAAAAGACGGCAATGTTATAAATACGCCGAGAATAGTATCGAGCGTTGAAAAGGTGCTTGATGCAAAGGACGATTTTGACGAATATATGGCTCTTTCGCATCTTGATACTCTCCGCTTTGTAATTTCAAATACCACCGAAGCAGGTATAACACTTGACGAAAATGACCGTTTTGAAGATTTGCCGAATACATACCCGGGAAAGCTCACAAAGTTTTTGTTTGAAAGATTTACATATTTTAAGGGAGATAAAGAAAAAGGACTTATTATGCTCCCCGTTGAGCTTATTGACTATAATGGCAGAGAGTTAAAGCGTTGTGTTATGGCTTTAAGCGACATTTGGAATTTAGGAGAAGAATTTAAGAATTGGCTCAATGATGCAAATGTTTTCTGCTCAACACTTGTAGACAGAATAGTAACAGGCTATCCGAGAGGTTATGCAGATAAGGTTTGCGAGGAGTTAGGCTACGAGGATAATCTTGTAGATATAGGTGAGCCGTTCGGTCTTTGGGTTATAGAAAGCGATAAGGATATATCCGCTGAACTGCCCTTTGCAAAAGCAAATCTGCCCGTTATATTTACCGATAATGTAAAACCCTATAAGGATAGAAAAGTCCGTGTACTTAACGGCGCACATACGGCTTCTGTTCTTGTTTCCTATTTAGGTGGAATAAATATAGTCCGTGATATGATGCAGGACGAAGTTTTCGGTAAAATGGCAAGACAAATTGTAGATACCGAAATAGTGCCGATGGTACCGCTCCCGACAGATGAAGTAAAAGACTTTGCAAACGGTGTTTATGAACGCTTTGATAACCCGTTTATCGACCATGAACTTTTATCTATTTCTCTTAATTCCGTTTCAAAATGGAAAGCGAGGGTTTTGCCGTCATTTAAGGATAACTATATAAAACATGGTAAAACACCGAAGCTTTTAACATTCTCTTTTGCAGGTCTTTTGGCTTTCTACTGTTCGTCTGATTTGAGAGAAGACGGTCTGCATAATAAACGGAATGACGGCACGGAATATGTCATTCATGATGATGCAGAGGTTTTGTCATATTTTGTCAGAAATTCAGATTTAAACAGTTTTGATTATGTTAAAGCCGTATCTACAAACGAAAATCTTTGGGGTGAAGATTTATCCGAATATTTGGGATTCTGCCGACAGGTTTCTTTTTATTTAGATAAAATAAAAGAAAATCCACGCTATGCAGTCGAATATGTTTTAAATAATGAAAATGAAATACTTTAAGATAAACGAAAAGGATAATGTCGCCGTAGCACTCGAAAACCTTAAAAAAGGCGATATAATAGATAATATAACCCTATTAGACGATATTCCCATGGGACATAAAATCGCTCTTTCGGATATAAGTAAAGGCGAAAAGGTTATAAAATATGGTTATCCTATCGGCTCTGCAAAAGAGGATATAGAAAAAGGAAACCATATTCATACCCATAACCTTAAATCCGATGTTGCAGGAAAACTTGACTATACATATAACCCCGATTTTAAGGAAATTCCGCCAACCGAACATAAAACCTTTATGGGATATCTTCGCCCAAACGGCGATGTAGGAATAAGAAACGAAGTATGGATTATACCTACTGTAGGCTGTGTAAACTCGGTTGTTAAAGCAATCGAAAACGGCTCAAAGCAGTTTAAGACTAAAAACATAGACGGCATTTTCTCATATAATCACCCTTACGGCTGTTCGCAATTAGGCGGTGATATGGAAAACACCTTAAAGTATTTATCTGGACTTATTAACCACCCAAATGCAGGGGCAGTGCTTGTTGTAGGTCTTGGTTGCGAAAACGGTAATATAGGCGAACTTAAAAAGTATTTAGGTGAAACCGACAGCAAAAGAGTTAAATTTTTAATCGCACAAGACGAAGAAAACGAAATTGAAAAGGGAATAGAGCTTGTAAAAGAGTTATGCGAGTATGCCGATAAGTTTGAAAGAACTTTGCAAGAAACAAG
>JAZUHA010000049.1:0-5683 GCA_045641485.1 Acutalibacteraceae bacterium | reverse complement strand
CAAATGTTGAAAAAATATGAAAATTATTATTGAAATCTATATAAATTTCTGTTATAATGCAAAGTGTAAAAGTGCGAAATTTTACTTGGTTTTGTTATATTATGATTTTTCTGTGAATTTGTGCCGCTTTTGCGGGGCAGGTCACACAAATTCTGAAAAATAAAATATAAAACTTTTGCCGAAAGGCGAACTTAAATTATGAAAGGAATTGATTTACAATGAAAAAGAAAATTCTTGCAATTTTTCTTGCAGCATTGATGGTAATGAGCGTTGTACCCATGTCTGTATTTGCAGCAGGTTCAATAGAAGGCCTCATCAAAGTTGAGCAGATTTCGCTTCGCGGCTATGATGTTGCTTACAGATATTATGCTGATGTAGATCCTGAATTAACAGCTGCTGCAAGAACTTATTTGCAGACAAAAGATGCTTCTGTTTTAGCACAGCCGAAGGTAGCGAAATTTATCGAAGATTATTGTGGCGGAGATTATACTAAACTTGAAACCACAAAGTATACCTTTAATGTTGAAAAACCCGAAGGTGCGGAATATGAGCTTTGGGGCACAAATGTTGCAGAATGGATTAAAAGCAATTATACTACAGTTCCCGCAGAACTTGTAGAATGCAAAATAAAAGAGGGTAACATTCTTAAAGATCAGGAGCCCAGTTTATTTGTTCTTATCGCACTCGGTGAATTTACCTGTGCCGTTAAGAATATTAAACCTGCAACAAACGACGGTAAGCAACTTAAGGTTAATCTCGGCAAATCCGAGGACGGCGTGATATTTACAGAAGTTCCCGGCTCTGCTAAAGAGTATAAATTCACAAAAGATCTTCCGATAAAGGTTCAGAAAATCACTCTTGCAGGCTACAGCGTTGCATACAAATATTATCTTGATGTTGATGCCGAGATAATCAATGCCGCAAGAACTTATCTGAAGACTAAAGATGCTTCTGTTTTGAATAATGCAAAAGTTCAGGCATTTATCACTAATTATTGCGGAGATGTTGGTTACCTTTCCGACACATTTTTCACTTTTAATGTTACTGTATCTGAAGGTGCTCAGTGTGAACTTTACGGTACCGATGTTGAAGGTTGGTATGCAAACAATTTCGATAAGATTCCGTTGAAGCTTGCAAAATGCGACAATACATCAGGTGACATTCTTGAAGGTTTCGAAAAGCCGAATTTACTTCAGCTTGTAGCACTCGGCGAGTTTACCTGTGCTGTTAAAAACACAGGAGACGCTCCGTTTGATATCAAAGTTGAACTCGGTAAATCAGAAAACGACGGAGCTTTTGAAGAAATTACCGAACTTACAAAAAAAGAAGAAGATGTTCAGGTAACAGAAGAAGAACAGCTTGTTTTGTTTGAGGAAATCGTACTTGAAGGCTATGATATGGCTTACAAATACACCGCAAATGTATCACCGGATGTTACAGAAGGTGCAAAACAGCTTTTGAGAGTTGCAACCCAAATAGGTGTATCTTCACAAGACCTTTTGAATGCATTCAATAAGGCATGTAACGATCATCCCGATTTCAAAGAATTTGTAGAAGCACACGGCGGTCCCGATTGTCTCTATACAAAGTATAACTTTGAAGTTTCGAATCCCAACAATGCAGAATACGACCTTTACGGCACAGATGTTGAACACTTCCTGTTAAATGACGGAGAAATTAAAGAAGAACTCAGAAAATGTCCTGAAAATGCAGGCGAACTTCTTAAAGGTTCCGATGTTCCCTCATTGCTTCTCCTTCTTGCTCTCAGAGAGTTCAAATGCGGCGTTAAGAACACAAATCCCGAAAATAACGCCACTTTGCAAATCCAGGTAGATCTTTATAAGGATGCCGATAAGCCCGAAGCAGAAAGAGAACTCGTTGCAGAAGTAAGCGGAAAAACTTATACATTCCCCAAAGTAGTTGTAAATGTTGAAAAGATCGAAGAACTTGAGGGTTATGATGTAGCATACAAATATTCCGTTAATGTAAGCGAGGATGCTATAAATGCCGCAAGAGCGTATATAACTGACAAAACATTACCCGGTACAGAAGTTTTAAGTGAACTTCAATCTTTCTTAGGTGTTGAAACAGATGAGGCAGTTATAAATGCTCTTACGAACAAAACATATAACTTCAACATCATTAATAAAGATAACGCTAAGTATACACTTTACGGAACAGATGTATCTTACTTCTTGACTCACGACTTTACCGATTCAGGTGAACTTGCAGAACTTGAAGGCGTAACAGAAGGTAAGCTTCTTAATGAAGAAAATGGTGAGGTTCCCAATCTTCTTATACTCATTGCTCTCGGTGAGGTTACCTGTGCTGTTAAAAACGGTGCAAACGGCGAAGTAGCAAAGGATAAAGCAATAACAGTTGAACTTCTTGAGAACGGTCAGAGAATCGATGTTAAGGAATATATCGTTGCTCATCACTTCGCAGGTAAGTGGGAAGAAGTTAAAGAAGAAGACGGTTACTACTATTACAGAACTTGCGAAGACGGCACACAGGGCTGGATTGATGCTGACGGTTATCAGGTAGAAAAAGTACAGGCAACAAATCTTATTGCAACTCAGTATCTTAAAACCGCATCAACAAACCAAGAAAAGTTAGACTCAACACGCTACATTGTAAAACTTACAGAGGATCAGATCAATAAATGCTCGGCAATTAAACTTGTTTTCAGAACGGCTGCCGATGAAAAAGTTGAAGCAACAGTTGACTGCTCTTATACTTCATTCCTTAATGACGGTGCAGAAATCACAGCAGAAAGTATGGGTTGTGCAGCATTTGCAATTATAACAGTTCCGACACCTTCAGACAACAACCTTGTTTCTGCTTATGAAGTTTATGATGAGGGTGCAGATGTTTTGATTGGTGCAAGACTTTCATACATTAAATGATAGGAGGAAATGACAATGAAATTTACAAAGCCTGAATTAGAATTAATCAGATTTTCAATAATGGATGTCATTCAGACCTCCATTACGCCGAAGCCCGGACAGGAAAAAGAGGAAACTTCCGGTTATATCTATACTGAAAAACAAACGGACGATCCGTTTGGCGGCGGCGGCGAAATTTAACGAATCTGTTAAGATTTATTAAATAATTGATTAAGTTGTACTCCCATGGGGGAACCCGTGGGAGTATGGCGGTTTTAGATTTTAGTTTTGTGCTTTTATAAAAAACATAAAACTAAAGTCTGAAAATTAAAAGCTAAAAACTAAAAGCTAAAAACTAAAAACTAAAAACTAAAAACTAAATAGGAGTGTATTTATGAAAAAAATAATGTCAGTTGTATCCGTGTCGTTGGTCATTTGTATTATACTTTCGGTTACGGCATTTTCTCTTAAAGTCGATCCTGTTTACCGTATTGCCGATGAACCGAATCAGACTACAGGAAATACGGCAAAAACATTAAGTGAGGCTTTATCAGATGCCCAAGACGGGCAGATTATTATGTTGCTCGGAAACAGGAGTTCACAATCTGAAAGTACTGCGGTAACCGTTACAAAAGATATTACTCTTATGAACGAAAATACGGGCGGTTTTGATAAGTACAGACCTGTAAATTATACCGGTTCGGGTTCGTTTATTACGGTTGAAAACGGCGGAAAGTTAACGCTTGATTATGATTTTACTCTTTTGGGTAAAACAGATAACGCCACAAAAAAAGGCGGTCTGATTTATGTTAAAAAAGGCGGTACGCTTGTAATTAACGGTACGGCTACACTAAAAAATTCCGTTCTTTCCGCAAGCGGCAGTTTGGGCGGAGCAATATATGCCGAAGACGGTGCAAAGGTAATTGTAAACGGCGGAACCTTTACGGGTAACTCTGCCGGTAAAGGTAATGACATTTACGCAGAATGTAAAGACGATGTTGTGATTAACAGCGGCTCGCCGGATTTTGCATACGGCAAAGAAAGAAAGAAAGCGGAAGTATGTAAAACAGAGCCTATTCTTTCCGGCGAAATCGGTCTTGAATTTTATTCAGCGGTATTAGATGCTTATTCTGACGGTTCTTTTGTTATTTCAAGCAGAACCGGAAAGACCGTTACATACAAAATAAGTGATTGCGAAAAAGACGGAAACGGTTGCTATATTGCAAAATATAATGTAAGTGCCGCAGAAATGGCAGAACTTGTGAATATTAAGATTCTTGATAAATCCGGAAATCTTCTTGATGAAGCGGAAACATCTGTTACGGAATGTGCCGCTTCGATTATTGCGGATAACAATATTACCGAAAAAGAAGCGGATTACGTCAAAAAACTTATAAATTACGGTCATTTTGTTCAAAAAGCCTGTTCCGTTTGTGATGAATGGACAATAGGCGGGGATTTTGCCGAAATTACAAAATATTCCGATCCTGCGGTAAGTGCATCTGTATTTTCTGATTACGCTCCGAAGTTTGAAGGCAAGGGTGCTTGTGCCGTTTCTTACAAACTTTCGTTTGATTATAAAACGGATTTTATTTTGTTTTTTAAATCGGAAAGCCAACCGACTGTAAAAATCGACGGTAATTTAACCGAAGTTTACAGTTGCAGTGACGGAAGATTTGCTGCGGTTATAAAAGGTATTTCATTAACCGAACTTGACAAAACTTACGAAATAACGGTAAATGATACCCTTAAAATAACGGCTTCACCTCTTTCATACGGTTTTCTTGCGGCAAGCGGTGCTTCACAAAATACTCAAAATGCAATGCTTTCGATGTATGAATTATACTGCGCCGCAACAGCGTACAATAAATAATTCTAAAGAGGGGTTATTATGAAAAATATTTTTAAAGTTTCAGCCTGTATTTTTGCATTGTCGTTGGTTTTTACTCTTTACGGGTGCAAAGGCTCCGGCAGTAAGGAAGAAACAACCACGGAATTTGTCTTCAGACCGTTTATTACGGGTGATGATTCCGAAAACACTTATTACGGCGGCAATGAAGATGCTTCCGAAACAAGTGCCGATACCGATACCGATTCCGATACAGAGGTTTTTGATGATGGTTTTGTTGCAGGCGGTAAAATAATGCTCGGCGGTAATAAAAATAAAGAAAGTAAAACGGATTCTTCTTCGCAGAAAAAATCCGATACTGCTGATGATAAAAAATCCGGCAGTTCCGAAAAATCATCATCGGGTAATAAAACGGCAGACGAAAAATCCGGTAAAAAAACTCCTCAGAAAAATGATGAGAAAAAGCCCGTTAATGTAACGGAAGAAACCACGGAAAAAATTGTCGAAAAAGAAACGGAACCCGTTTCCCCCGAAAAAGATAACAGATGGGGCGGACTTACCTGGAATTAAGATAAGTGTTGAATTTTAAAACTGATTTTTAAAGGAATGTTTATATGAGAATAAAAGACGGTTTTGTAAAGACCGAGATATGCGACGGTTTTGTAGTTGTTCCCACAGGTGAGGAAAGCGAAAGAATGAGCGGTGTTATTAAGCTCAATTCAACCGCCGCAGAGGTATGGGATTTAATAATTGAATGCGGAAACATTGACAGGATAACAGAAAAACTTTCCGCAAAATATACCGAAACCGATAAAGAAACCATCAGGGAATATGTTTCCGAATTTATTAAGAAACTTAAAGATTCCGATATTCTTTGTGATTAAGGAGGAATTTTTTTTGGAAGATTCGTTAAGAAAAAACGGTGAGTTTTATCACGAAAGTTTTGATG
>JAZUHA010000048.1:0-2927 GCA_045641485.1 Acutalibacteraceae bacterium | reverse complement strand
TTTTTATCTGATGAGATACTTGAAAAAGGTTTTTTCACAGAAACTAAAAAAAATTATAACTATGAATTTCAAAATAGTTTTCTACATAAATCGAAATTTTTAGAACGGCAAAAATATGTAAATATCAACATTTATTATGATGATGAATTTGATAAAGCATTATTGTTCAAAGAACTTGAAGAAGAAAACAAAAAACATCTTGACTATTTATGTGAACATGATGTTACACCTGTATATTTTAACGAAAGGCGGTGGTATGATGCCGAAAAAATCAAATAAAACCCGTGCCGACGGCAGAATACAGGGTAGAGTCTACCTCGGAACCGTAGACGGCAAAAAACAATATAAATATGTCTACGGCAAGACTCAAAAAGAAGTAAATCAAAAGGTTGCGGAATTAAAGGTCAAACTCGGTAAAGGTGTTGATATTACACTTAATAATTCTTTGTCACGCTGGTGCGAACTGTGGCTTGATTATGTCGAAGACTCTCTGACTTACGAACGCTACAGAACGCAGAAACAACGGCTCGCACCGTTCATCGCAGAACTGGGCAACTATGATATAAATACAATAAATACACCGGATATAGATAGAATTATTAAAAAAATAGAAAAGCACAACCCCCGAACCGATAAACCCACGGCGAAGAAAACATTAGTTGAATACAGATCTGTTATTTCCCGTGTGTATGAATACGCCATACAAAACAGGGTAACGGATTTTAACCCATGTAAATATGTGAATATCCCTAAATCCGCCGCAAAGAATACCCGTGAGCCTATAAGCGATGAAGATATAGAAAAAATCCGCAACAGCTCCGAGCCTATGACCTTGCCCGCCATGCTGATGTGCTATGCAGGATTACGAAGAGGGGAACTGTGTGCATTAACCTGGAACGATATAGATTTTGATAAACGGGTTATACATATCACTAAATCCTATAACTTTAAACAGCAGGAAGTTAAGACACCGAAAACCAAAGCCGGCACCCGTGATGTGCCGATTGTTGATATACTGTATGATTATCTTTTGTCTGTTAAAAAAACATCTGTACTTGTTGTCACAGATAACGGCAAGCCATACACAGAGGGCAGGTGGTTTAAAGAATTTAATAAATTTTGCAAGACGGTGGGTATTGACACTACAGCCCATTGCCTCCGTCATACTTTCGCCACGCTTCTTTTTGAAGCTGATGTTGACATATTCACAACAAAAGAAGTAATGGGGCACGCCGAACTCTCTACTACAAGAGAAATATATACACATTTAAGAGATAATCAACGGGAAAAATCTCTGAAAAAATTAAATGAATATTTAGCAAAATAATATCCGCTTTGCAGTATCATTCATAATATTTCAGCCTTTTATAAAGTTACAAATAACTCGTTAAATATAAACAAAACCCTCTTGCAATCGACTGCAAAAATCAAAATGGGTGTCAAAAGAGTGTCAAAACCCCTCTAAATAAGCATATATCAACATTCTCCGCATATTCGAATCTCGCCATCCCTGCCAACATATAATTCCCCGGAAAAGCTTATATGTAGCGGAAAACCGCTATACTAAAGGCTTTTCGGGGTGTTTTTATATTCGGTATCTTTATTTAGTTTTTATCACCTTTTATTTAAAATGGGTGTCAAAATGGGTGTCAAGAATTTTAAGCAAAAACATTTTCGTGACGGTGCGAAAATGATATGTCGGTTACTGTTTGTAACCAACTGCAAAAATTTTTAAAAGGAACATAAAAAAACAACTCCCGACCTCGTGAAGAAGCCGGGAGTGTTCCTTTATTTCGTCACGCTTGTGACCTTTGCAGTATATTTATTATTTTTGAGAAGTTCAACGACTTTATTTGAATTTGTTTTTGAAAGTCCGCTTACCGTCACGGTGTAAGTTGTCTTTTTTTCTTCTACCCATTTTACGCCGTAGTAGTCGCACAGACCTTTTGCAATCGCTTCACCGATTTGTTTTGTGTTCTTTATGATGAAGTCAGAACCCTCTTTTGTGTCGTGAAACTCACACTCACAGTAAATTGTAGTTGCGTTCGGCTCGTTAATTTCGTAAAAATCGGGTTGTGCGTAGATTTTTTCCGCTTTAGTGCCGGGTGTAATTTTTGCAAGTCTGTTAAAAACGGCTTTTGCAATCTTTAACCGTTCGCCCGATGCGGAGTACAGGAGAATTTGTGTACCGCCCGTTGTCTTACCGTTTGCGGCATTTGTATGTATCGGCAAGTGTATATCCGCTTTAAAATTGTCGCTTTCTTTCACTCTTGCGTACATATCGGTCTTTTTATTG
The DNA here is from genome assembly GCA_045641485.1 of Acutalibacteraceae bacterium. Classification (GTDB taxonomy): domain Bacteria; phylum Bacillota; class Clostridia; order Oscillospirales; family Acutalibacteraceae; genus DTU089. Next base: position 631 of record JAZUHA010000048.1, on the reverse strand, counting down.
TCGCCGATTTTTACGGAAAATCCACAACGGGTGAGAGCCTTACCGCAATAATCAGCAATCTTACGGCACTGTTCCGCTTCGTTTGTGTTGCCCGTTTTATATGTATTTTCCCACTGACTTGACGGGGATATATAGATTTTTTTACTCATTCTTATCACCCTTATTTTTTAAAATTTCAATAGCATTTACAATCTGTTTCGGTATCGGCACACCCATAAGCCCGGCATTTTCGATTATTGAAATTGTTTCGTTTACAATAAAACATATGCACACGCCGTCTCTTATATACTCCGCTCCGAGCATAACATCAAGCCTTGTTGCGACGAGCACGAAAAGCAGTGTCATACATTTACGGCACAAGCCTTTCCAACCTGCTTTGCTTTCAATGTTTCCGTTTTCGGTCTTAGGTGAATTATGGAACACTCCGGCAACAACAAGCCCCGTTATGTAGTCAATCGCCATAAAAATGAGCAAGGTAAGAAGTGCGGCGTCCCACCCGCCGAAAAGCCCCGCAATTACGGAACCGCTCACGCCTATACTTAAACACAATAATTCTTTCATCTTTTTTCACTTCCTTTATAACTGATGATATTCGGTGCTTATTGAAGAACAGTCGATATTTGTCCAGCAC
>JAZUHA010000047.1:0-3565 GCA_045641485.1 Acutalibacteraceae bacterium | reverse complement strand
TATTTTGTTTTTTCTCATTTTTTATCGCTCCGTTTCTTCTTTAATTAGTGTTTTGTTGTTGTATTCTTTGTTTATTAGTGTTTCTAAGGCTTTTTTAATTTTGAATGATATTGGACTGTTGTTTTTATCAAGTGTCTCAATTAGCCGTTGTATGGCTATTTTGATTGAGTTTAATTCTTGTTTAAGGTTACTGTTCTCAAGTTCCATTTGAGTGAATTTTATTTTGTTTTTCAGAGAATCTCCATATTGTTCTTTTTGTTTTTGTAAATCAGTAATTTCATCATTTGCTATTTCGATATCTTCTTCAAGCATTTCTTTTTTTCTTTCCATAGCAGGAAGCATTTGAGCTATTTTTTTAGCTTTATCAGCTTCTTTCAATATTGCCTTTGATGTTTTAATATCGTTCTGTAATGCTCTGTGAGCCTCTTTGACAGTATTTATATTTTCCTTTATCTCTTTATTCTTTTCTTCTATTTGCTTGTATTTCTCGGCTTGAATGGTTAATTTTTCATATTCCTTTTTCGGAAGAATAACATCAGTAAAACCTTTTCTTTTTGTTTCAACAATATCGGTATCGGATAATAGAGCAAGTGCTTTTTTCTCGGCATCTCCATTAGCTTTTAATTCTTCAACAGTCAAATGTTGCGGTGTTTCATTAGTTAAAAAATTACACTTATGTTTATCTTTACACATTTTGTCGATTTCCTTATTTATACCCGACATAGCACTTTTACTGCTGAATTTCTTTCCGCAAAGCTTTTCATTTATTTCAGGAATTACAAGACAATGTATGTGCTCAAGTGAGTTTTTTATTTCTCCGTTGTCAATATATTCATGTTTTTCATCGACATGGAGATTTGCCTGCACAATATTATTTTCTCCGTAGTGTTTGATAAAAATATCCATAACATCGTTAAAGAATGATTCCTTATCAATTACTTTTTCGGGAATTGTTAAACAGAGTGAAAATGCTGTTACTCTGTCTTTCCTTTTATTTTGACCTTCAATTTTGTCTAATTCACTGATACGGTTATTGTATCGTTCCATAGCCTTAACATAATTGATTCCACGCCAATCAATATTATTTTCGGTAAGTTCTTTATTAATGTCTTTATTTTTATGATTGTGCTTTAATCGCTCTTGGGTATCGTTATGCCTTATGTATGAAGATACAGGTTTACCGTTTTGTTTTATTTTTTCAAAATTTATGCTTGACACACGATTTACTCCTTTATTAGTTATTTATGCTTTTTGTAAAGTATTGCTCCTAATACTTTGCAAGCAAAGTTTAGTCGCAAGGGCGTTCCACCCTTGACCCCCCTTAAGCACGGGAGCAAACGCAGCGGAGCTTTAAATTTAATTATTCGTTTCATTTACAGGGTTGCATATTGTCCGTCCGAATAATTAGCTCCTTTATTTAAATATGTTATTCGTAATTTGCGGAACAAAATTTTGACCACAAATTCGAAATAACATGTTTATTTACGAGGAACAAAAAAGCAGCCACCCTTAAAAGGTGACTGCATGGCATAATTGCTTCTCCTCAAAAAATATTAAAACGAGGTGCTACAATGAGCAAAAACAAAAAAACAAAGAGACCAGACGGACGATATGAAGGTACTGTAACGCTTGGGTATGATGAAAACGGAAAGACGATAAGAAAGCATTTATACGGACGTACAAAAAAAGAACTTAACGAAAAGACAGATGCAATTCGTATTTCGTTGGGCAAGGGATTAGATGTTTCGGCACAGGAAGAAAGTTTTTCTGTTTGGGCTGAACATTGGCTTAAAATGAAGAAAACACAAGTCGGTAATTCTCAATACGGACATTATGTAACGTATGTCAATTATTTAAAAGATTATATTGGCGACACGCCTGTAAAGGATATTCGTATGTTACATATACAGACAATAATTAATGATTTGTATGAAAAGAATCCGAACACAGGAAGACCGTCATCGAAGAAAACGTTAAAAGAAATCAGAAGTACGGCAAAGCAAATATTTGAATTTGCCATAGATAACAAAGTGTTGGATTACAATCCCGCCGACAGAGTTAAAATACCAAAAGAAGCGGCAGAGGAAGAACGTGAGGCAATATCGGAGAAACAGCAGAAATGGATTACGGAGATGCCTCACGAAATGCAGACAGCGGCAATGATAATGCTTTATGCGGGATTAAGAAGGGGAGAGCTTCTTCCTTTATTATGGACTGATATTGATTTTAAGAAAAAGACAATAACAGTAAACAAAGCAGTAGATTTATCAGATGATAAGGCGGTATTAAAGGAAACAAAGACAAAAGCCGGAAACCGTGAGGTTATTATGCCGGAGATTCTTGCGGAATATCTTAAAAAGATTAAGAAGAAAAACAATCTTGTATGCCCTTCTCCAAAAGGCACGATGTTTACGGCAACACAATGGAAAAGGGCATGGAACAGTTATTTAATTGATTTGGATTTAAAATATGGGGAGAACAATGACAGAAAAAGCAAGTTTGACCCACGATACAAAGGAATATCGATAAACAGAATAACTCCCCATATGTTACGACATACATATTGTACTAATTTGATATTGTCAGGAGTAACTCCTATGACGGTTCAAAAACAAATGGGTCATGCAAATATACAAGTTACTCTCGAAATATATACCCATATTACACAGGAATTTAAAGAAAACGATATGAATAAATACAACGATTATTTGAAAAAAGTCGTCAATAATCAGCAGGAACAGTCTGAAATCCCTGCTTAATTACAGTTGACAGCTTAATTTTCTTGTGTTATATTTAGGTCGTAATGCGTTAGACAAATCAGAATATGAGGAAATGATAGTGAAATGATAAGAGAAATACGTCAGGAAGACATCGAACAATGCGTGGAGGTTATCAAAGAAAGTTTTTTAACAGTAGCAGAAGAATTCGGCTTTACTGAAGAAAACGCGCCGCGATTTACTGCATTTGCAACAGATGAACAAAGAATAAATTGGCATTTGAATGATGAACACAGACCAATGTTCGGATTTTTTGAAAATGATAAGTTAATCGGGCAATATTCATTGCTTCTTCAAAAAGGACATCAGTGTGAATTAAATAATTTATGTGTATTACCTGAATATCGACACAGAAAAATCGGCACTGTGTTATTGGAAGACGCTTGTCAAAAAGCACTGAATTTGAATTGCAGAATTATGAATATCGGTATTGTAGAAGAAAATACTGTTTTGAGAAAATGGTACGAGAAAAACGGATTTGTTCATGTTGGGACAGAGAAATTCGACTTTTTTCCGTTTACTTGCGGATATATGAGAAAAGCTTTGGATTGACAAATCCCTGTTTGTTTATGTGAAAAGAATTAAAATATTAAAAAGTGTCGTCAGTTGTCGTCAGAATGATGTGCAAACTGCTTGATACATAAGGCTTTTAAGACTTTTATATCGTGCCTGTTAACCGCGGTGTCACAGGTTCGAGCCCTGTTTGAGGCGCCAAAACAAGAAACCACCCAATCGGGTGGTTTCTTGTTTTGCTGTTTTATTCAAGATTTGAACCTGTAACACCGTGA
>JAZUHA010000046.1:0-4151 GCA_045641485.1 Acutalibacteraceae bacterium | reverse complement strand
AAATCCCGGTTTATCGAGCAAAATCAAGAGTACTGTTTAGTGGTTTTTACCCCCACAATGTACTTTTGGTGGTACTTAGACATGTAAAAAGGGGCTGTCGCACTAAGCAGCAGCCCCGGTTTTTTATTTTTGAGCAAAAGTAAACTCCGAAAAATCATCATATATAAGCCGATACGAACATATTATTATTCGGCGGTGAATTTATGTTATTAAAGAAAAAAGAGCCGGATTTTGTAAAACAGATAAGTGAAATTCGCTTTAAAATGCAAAGTGCGTATAAAAATCTTTCATATTCCGATAACCCCGTTTTAACCGAAGCGCTCATTTATGAAATTAAAAGCCTTGAAAAAAAGCACGAATACTTATTAGGTGAAATTAAACAGGAGGAACAGGAAAAATGAACATATATATTCCCGTTATTATCGGCACTTTTTTTATGTTTGTAATATATAAAAAATCGGGGCACTTTTTTAAATCTCTGTTTACGGGTGCCGGCGGCGGTATAGGTGCAATTTGCGCAATAGGAGCCGCCTCGCAGTTTATTCCGCTTACAGTCGGCATAAATTATTTTACTATAGCTTTCTGCTCGGTTTTTTCCGTACCCGGTGGGATTTTTTTACTGCTTTTTAAAACTTTTATTGTTCAATAAAACATTGAAAATCCGCAAACATGATAGTATAATATCCATACAATCATTTACGGAGTATAATTATGGAAAGAAAATATCCTAAAGTTTTTATTACAAAAAAAGGTGAAAATCACTTAAAAGACGGTCACCCGTGGGTGTTTGAGGGCGAAGTAACCGAAGTTACCGGTGAATACACAAACGGAGATATAGTTGATGTTTATTCGCAAAAAAGCCGTTACCTCGGAAGCGGATATATAAACAACAATTCTAAAATCCGTGTAAGAATTATTTCACGAAACGCCAACGATAAATTTGACGAAGCGTTTTACAAACGCCGTCTGCAGTATGCGGTAGATTACCGTAAATCCGTTATGGGTGACGAAGATTTTAAATGCTGTCGCCTTATTTTCGGTGAAGCGGATATGTTCCCCGGTCTTACCGTGGACAGGTTTGAAAATGTCCTTTCCGTTCAGATTCTTTCGCTCGGTATAGAAAGAATAAAGCATTTTCTTATCCCGACACTTGTGGATATATTAAATAACATGGGCGAAAAAACAGACATCGTTTACGAAAGAAACGATGTCGCTCTGCGTGAAAAAGAAGGTATGATACAGTATAAAGGCTTTTTTAACGGTGAAGGACTCAAAACGGATACTGACGGACTCGTTACCATAACCGAAAACGGAATTAAATATGAAGTAGACTACATAAACGGTCAAAAAACAGGCTTTTTTCTTGACCAGAAATACAACAGAAACGCCATTCGGAAAATCGCAAAAAACAGAAATGTACTTGACTGCTTTACACATACCGGTGCATTTGCGCTGAATGCTTACGCCGCAGGTGCAAAAAAAGTTACCGCAGTCGATATTTCCGAAGATGCACTGACTACCGCAAAGCACAATGCAGAACTTAACGGGTTTGATAAGATGGATTTTCTTTGTGCGGATGTTTTTGATTTATTAACCGGGATGAAAGAAAACGGCAAAAACGATTATGATTTTATAATTCTTGACCCGCCTGCTTTTACAAAAAGCAACGCTACCGTAAAAAACGCTTTCAGAGGATATAAGGAAATAAATCTTAAAGCAATGAAACTCCTGCCGCGCGGAGGCTATCTTGCCACCTGCTCATGCAGTCATTTTATGACGGACGAGCTTTTCAGAAAAATGCTTAAAGAAGCCGCATCGGATGCCGAAGTCAGTTTAAGAGAAATCGAGTGCCGCAGACAAAGTTGCGACCACCCGATTTTGTGGAATGTTCCCGAAACCGAATATCTTAAATTCTATATATTCCAGGTTGTATAAAAAATATAAATACAGGATAAAAAAACAGATTTTTAAAATAAAGATAAAAAAATAAACGGAGTGTATATTATGGATAATAAAATTTTACGTTGCGGCGTTGTCGGTTGCGGAAGAGGTGCCGCCGTTGCATCGTGCGGCTTCAATAACCCCAAATGCAAAATAGTTGCGGCTTGTGACCGCAACGAAGAAATTCTTGCGCATTGCAGGGAGTATTTTGAGTCAATGAATGTTACCGATGTAAAGTATCTGACCGATTATGACGAACTGCTTAAAACGGATATTGATGCTGTAATAGTTGCAACGGAAGCGGTATATCACGTGCCGATAGTAAAAAAAGCATTTGAGGCAGGTAAACATGTTTTGTGTGAAATTCCGTCAATTACAAGTGTTGAGGAGGCATACGAGCTCAGAAAAATTGTCTCGGAACATCCGGATTTAATATATATGGCTGCCGAGAACTGCTGTTATTGGGCATTTATAGAAACATGGAAGAAGATGCGTGAAAAAGGTGAATTCGGTGACGTTGTATTTGCCGAAGCGGAATATCTTCACAGCATAAATCCGGAAGAATTTTCACCCGATAATTACCCCGAGGGTCATTGGCGCACATATATTTCCGCTATAAAATATTCCACCCACGAATTAGGTCCGCTTCTCTATATTATGAATGACCGTTGTGTAAGTGTATCGTGTATGACTTCCGATATAGTGTACAATCCGTATTTCCCTAAGAAAAATTCCACCGCTATTGCTATTTTCAAAACAGAAAAAGGTGCTGTAATAAAATTGCTTGTCAGTTTCGGTGCATATACAAGTTATGATCATAATTACCGTTTATGCGGTACACGTGGTTCCATTGAAACAGACAGACGAACGATAGTTGACAATGCCCACAGTTTCGCAAATCTTGCAAGTGTACCGGGTACATTTTCACAGAAAATCGAAATTCCAGTAACAACGGCATATCTTGATGAGTACGGCAACTGCAACGCTTTCGGACACGGCGGTGCGGATTCGCAAATGTTTACGGATTTTGTCGATTGTGTTCTCCTTAATAAAAAGCCCGTGCTTGATGTGGATTTTGCAATAAAAATGTCGCTTCCCGGAATAATAGCAAGCCGGTCGGCAGAGCAGGGCGGAACTAATCTTGAAATACCGAATATTTGAAATAAAAAATATTTCATGTTAAAATGCGACGCTGTAAACAATATGTGGAGTTATTATGCTTATTCATACTGAAAAACCGCCGATGGGCTGGAACACATGGAATGTTTATCTCGGTGTTCCCGATGAAAATATTCTTAAAAAAAGTGCCGATTATATGAGCAGAAATTTGCTGTCTTCGGGATATGAATATTTTGTTATTGATGCATTATGGTATGAGAACGATATCACGGGAGAATGGAGTTTTGATGAATACGGACGGTTGCAACCGGACAGTGTGAAATTTCCTCACGGCATTTTATCTTTTTCGGATTATGTCCATAGTCTCGGATTGAAATTCGGTCTTCACATGATGCGCGGAATAAACACAAGGGTAATAAACCGGGGGTGCAAAATCAAAGATACCGATATTTCCGTTGACGGTATTATTGATTACGACAGCCCCTGTTCCTGGTCCGATTCATGGTACGGAATTAAAACGGACAGTCCGTATGCACAAATGTGGTATGACAGCCTTGTATCTCAATTTGCCGAATGGAAAGTTGACTTTATAAAATATGATGATTTGGGCAGTCCTCTTCACAAAGAAGAAATTATACTTATAGAAAATGCAATCAACAATTGCGGGCGTGATATGGTGCTTTCCCTGTCACCGGGAAACAAAGCACAAACAGATGATGCCGGGTTTTATTCGGCTCACAGTACAATGTGGAGAATAACAGGAGATTTTTGGGATAATCAGATGAATTTCCGCCGTTGTTTTGATAAAATTGCCGAATGGAACGGTTTTATTCATAACGGCGGCTGGCCTGATTCGGATATGCTGCCTCTCGGCTGGATATGCGAAAATCCGCACGAGAGCGGGGACGTGCCGCGCATCTGCAGATTTACGGATGAAGAAATAAAATCACTGATGACACTTTTTTCCGTTGCAAAAAGTCCGCTGATTCTCACCTGTAACCTTTTGAGAAACACCGACGGTTTTCTCCGTGTTCAGACACAGCCTGACTGCATATATCTGAATCAGTACGGCAATCCAGAAATACTTTTAA
>JAZUHA010000045.1:0-2639 GCA_045641485.1 Acutalibacteraceae bacterium | reverse complement strand
CGAGTATTTCGCTCGGTCCCGCTATCATATCTATGGAGACTTTTCCGAAGACCTGCTTTTTTGCTTCGGCGACAAAGGCATTTCCGGGACCTACGATTTTATCGACTTTCGGTACAGTTTCTGTTCCGTATGCTAAAGCGGCAACGGCTTGAGCACCGCCGACTTTGAAAATTCTGTCTACTCCGGCGATTTTTGCTGCCGCAAGTATTTCGGGAAGAATTGTACCGTCACTCGCAGGCGGAGTTACCATAACGATAGTATCGCAACCGGCAATTTTTGCGGGGATTGTATCCATAAGTACCGTTGACGGATATGCCGCAGTACCGCCCGGAACATATACGCCGACTTTTTCAATAGCCGTAACTTTCTGACCGAGCATAACGCCGTCTTTTTCATTTACCATAAAACTGTTTCTGACTTGTTTTTCGTGGAATTTTCTGATGTTTTCTGCGGCTTCTTTTATTATTGAGAGAAGTTTCGGCTCAACTTTATTTATGCCTTCTTCAAGTTCTTCGGGAGTTACTTCAAGTGAAGAAAGTTTTGCTTTATCGAATTTTTCGGTATAAGAGAGAAGTGCTTTATCACCGTTTTTTTTGACATCGTAAATAATATCCGAAACGATATTTTCCACATTTGCCGATAAATCTTCTCTTTTGAAGATTTCGTCATTTGTTACTTCACCGAATTTGTAAATTTTAATCATTGTTTTTCACCTGTTCCTTTAATTTGCAAACAATTGCTTTGATTTCTTCATTCTGAAAACGGTAAGACGATTTGTTTGCAATAAGCCTTGCGCTGATTTTTAAAAATTCATCTTTAACTTCTAAGTTGTTTTCTTTTAATGTCGTACCTGTTTCCACTATATCGACTATAACATCGGAAAGCCCTAAAATCGGTGCGATTTCAATAGAACCGTTAAGTTTTATTATTTCAAAATCTTTACCCAAAGATGAATAATAATCCGAAGCGATATTTACGAATTTTGTTGCAACACGAACGGTTTTTGCTTTGTCCTCGTCAAATTCCGCGGGAGCCGCAACAGCCATTCTGCACTTTCCTATATTCAGGTCTGAAAGTTCATATACATCGGGTTTGTATTCCGTAAGAATATCTTTTCCGACAACGCCGATATCCGCAACGCCGTGTTCAACATAAACAGATACATCACTCGGCTTTACCCAAAAATATCTTACGCCTTTTTCCTCATTTTCAAATATAAGTTTTCTGTTTTTTTCTTTTATAGACGGACATTCATAACCGGCATTTTCAAACATATCATACACTTTTTCGCCGAGTCTGCCTTTGGGTAGTGCTATATTAAGCATTTTATCCGTCCTTTCTAATATCAATTATTTCTTTAAACCTGATTTTTTCGGGAACAGTCTTTTGCGCACTGCACGAAAGACCGCTGTCTGTATACTCACGGACTTTTTGTGCTACGGAAAAAACATTGTTATTTTCATTGTAAAGCAGAAGTACATCAAAATCATAACCGTCTGCAGGCGTGTTTTTTTCGAGTAAATCAAGATAAATCGCAAACCCCACGGCTTTAGATGTTCTGTTTATCTTTTTCATCATATTGTCATATTGTCCGCCGGACAAAACTTCCGAAGAAACGCCGTCAATATACCCCTTAAATAAAAATCCGTTATAATAGTTGAAGTCGTCCGCTACGGAAAAATCAAACTGAATATTCTCGGAATAAGGAGATTTTGTGATAAAATCGGAAAGATTTTTAAGTTGCGGAATATAAAGAGAGGCTGATATTTCTTTTATTTTCTTTATGGCTTCATTGCGGTCTGTACCGATATCCGTTAAAGTAAAAAGAGCATTTTTCTTTTCTTCGTTTATTTTGTATTCATCGCAAAGATTTAATAAATCGTGAGTATTCTTTTTGGATATATACTGCACGGCTTCTTTTTGAAAAACCGGATTATCACAGGCATCTTTGAGAATATCGGATAAAATACCGAGATGTGAAATTACAAGTGAAAACCGGCTGCTTATTTTTTTCAAACTTTCCGCCGCAAGACTTATCACTTCATATATATCATAAAAATCTATATCGCCTATACATTCAAGACCTGCCTGCATTATTTCCTTGTATCTGTGGGTTGTCTTTGAAACACGGTAAACATTCTCATTATAATATACCTTTTGTTTAACACCCTCTTTGTCTTTGCCGGATTTGATTACGGAAAGGGTAACATCGGGCTTAAGTGCAAGCATTTTGCCGTTTGTGTCGTTAAATGCAATAACTCGGTCACTTACAAGAAAATCCTTGTTCTGCATATAAAATTCGTAATCTTCAAATTTGCTCATCGAATACGGCATATAACCGTGCTGATGGTAAAGATAGCGCAAATCACAGATTATTTTCTCTTCTTTTTCCAAAACAGTTTCATTCATCTTTGCTGTCTCCGTTAACTCTGTTTATCATATTTTTATAACCGCCGCTGCCGTAGGTTAAGCATTTACTTACACGGCTTATTGTGGCAGAACTTGCTTTTGTTTTCTGACCTATGGAGGTGTAATTTTCCCCTTTGCATAAAAGTTCTGCAACAGAAAGTCTTTGAGACATATCAAGTATTTCATTGATAGTACAAAGATCTTCTAAAAAATCGTATGCTTCCTCAACT
>JAZUHA010000044.1:0-13218 GCA_045641485.1 Acutalibacteraceae bacterium | reverse complement strand
TTTTCGCTGTCGCAGTAGCCGAGGCGTATTCTTGAGCCGTTCGGGAATATAAACGCCCGTTCGTCTTTTTTGTATTTTGCTATGCCGTTCAGAAGCGAAAGCATAGGTAAAAGGTGATTTTCCCGAAGTTCCGGCAGTGTTTTTCTTAAAAGCAGCAACTTTAATCCGGGGTAATTGAATGCAAGCAGTATAAATTTTGTCCTCAAAGCCCAGCTTTTACCGCCGCCTCTTGCTCCGCCGTAGCCTATAAACCGCTTTCGGCTTTCAAAAAACAGCTTTTGTTTTGGGTTGGGTTCGTCAATTATGAGTGTCTTCATCCCGAAAACCTCTCGGCATCGGCTCCGCTTATCTCAATTTTTATTGAATTATCCGTTTTTTCGGCAGATATTTCTTTTTTTAGTTTCTTAATCAAAAGTTTTTGCTCTTTTATATCAAGATTTGTTTTTTGCCCGACAATTTCGTTGATATTTTTTAAAATGTCGGAGACTGCTTTACAGTTTTTCGGCGTTCCGGTAAAATCACCGAAATTGTTGTAAATACTGTCAAGGAGTTCATTGCAGATTTTATTGATTTTTTCTGTAGTTTTTAAACAACTTTTACTTCCTTTTTTCGCTACGGCAGCTATGATTTCTTCGTTCGTCTTTTGTTCCGCTTCGGTTCTCAACTCAGACCATTTTTCATTTGCCGCTTTTTTCTTCAAATTTGAAAGCGAAATTTTGTATTTTTCGGAAAGCTCTCTGAGCGTTATTCCGCCTGCAATATACTCCGCTTTAACTTTGTTAAAATCCGTCATTTTTGCACTCCTCTCACGAGTATATTAACACGGCAAACGCCGAAAACATACACCACCCAAATTAAAATGCAATCGACTGCAAAAACGGGTTAAAAAAACAAAAAGAACCCGGCAAGAAAAATAAGAGGGTTTTTGCTCCGTTTTAGGCTTGCGGTTCCGCTTTTTGAAATTTGCAGTATTGTTTTTAATAATCATAATACGGGAAGACATAAAAAGAACCGGGGAATAATCCTCGGTCTTTTTATTTTTCAAATCTATCCTCTTCCGCTTCGGCATTGATAACCGCATACGGGCACTGCACATACTTCTGACTGCGGCAGTAGTTTTCTTTGTGAAGTTTCGCTTCTCTTGGGTCCGTGAAGCGAAGTGTAACACTTACGCCTAACAAGAAGCCGTCACACATTATTGCCTGCTTCTGTTCTCGGCGATAAAACGGGCAGACTGCAAGAGGGGAAACATTGTAATCCGTCATGTAAGCACCTCCGAAAAGGCATAATAACCCCTTGTATCAGAAAAATCTCTCTTCGATGTATTCATAATCGCTTATTACCTCCCGTTTTTCCGCTTTTTTGGATATTGCATATTTGCTATATTTGTCGTTTTTCGCAAAAGAAAGTTTTGCATCCTTGCGACACAAAAACAGCCTGACATACTCAAGTCCGTTTGTCGGGTTACAGATTTTTTCGCTGTCGTCGGGAACAAGAAAATATCCCGGATATCTATTCTCAATGAAACTTTGCAAATCCCAACTATCGCATATTTCCACAACAGCCTTTTTGGATATTGCCCGTTCCTGTTCCTGTGGCTTCCTGAGGTTACGGGAACCGACCCACCGTCTGTACGCAATATGCTGTTTTTGTATATACTCGGCAAGAGCCGTAACACCGTTCTCGGTAAATTGCAAATTATCGGCATTGGCGTAGCCTTTGCCCCAGCATTTTTCTATTTCGGTGCGGTCAACACCGCCGTTAATAATTAAGTGAGCGTGCCAACGTGAGCCGTACTCTATTGCATATATGTACTTCAATTCGATTTCCGCTTTTCTGTATTTTCGGCGCAGGCGCAGAATGAAATTTTTCACGTCACTTTCGCACTCTCGGTAAGTCTCGGGAGCGTAGTAGTCATTATATGTAAGGTGCAGGGCATAATCTGCCTCCGTAAAGTTAGTGTGTATGAGTCTTGCAAGTTTTCGCACGCTGTGTGCATCGTTAATATGTTGTTGTGCTTCCGTAGTCGGTTTATATTTTTTTCGGCGTGAGCGTGGACGGTAAAGAACCGGGAACACCTCTACTTCCGCATACTGCCCGGTTGTGATAATGTTTTCTTTGTATTGGATCATCTGACTCCACCTCACTTGCTCTGCCCTTAATATGCGGGGACACATTCCCCGCACCCTTTGTTAAAAAAATGTTTCTTAAGTTAATTTATTACTACAAGCCTTAATCGGCACCCGCCGATTTTTTTAAATATAATAGTATATTAAATTTTAATATCCGCCCCCGAAAATTCGGAGGCAGTTATTAAAACTCAATCCCAACCGTTTTTAATTTTGATTTTTTCTTGAATTTCCGGCGGAAGTTCCGACCAACTCCGCCGATGCCTGTTCTTGTTTACCTTTTTTTCCGTTTTCACAACTACACTTGACGGATGCACAGTAACTGTCGTGTATTTAATTCTTTCGTTGTCGCTAATTCTCACACGCCATTTGTATGTGTTTTTGGCTCGGTCATAGAAAACTACTCTGTCCTCACTGCCGTCAGCAGTGTAAAAAGAAAGCCCGAAAAAATTTAAAGCCTTTTCAACTTCCGCTTTTGTGTCGCACATCAGCCCTTTTGCCCGGCGTTGAAGTTGTTGACACAAATACATTTCAAACAGATAAAAAGAATGCTCCATGTCGCCCTCAAGCATTTTCGATTCTGAATATTCAAGAGATGCGGTGCGCAACCGTTCGACCGTTATCGGCTTTAAAAGGCTGTTATAACCTATAACCTGTTCCATATCACGCCTCCGCTTTCGGGATTGTACCGCTAACCTTAACGATAGTTGACGGCAGATTTATTCTTACCGTAAAATCCGCTCCGCCGTGCTTGTCCGGGAGTTTTGTGTTAAGCATACTTAACATAATCGCAACAATAGCCCTGTCGGTAGAAGTCTTGCAGGGGAGTCGCATAACATCGGCTTTTGTCATTCTTCCGCCTCACTTTCAAACCAATTCACAAATTCCTCGTAACACTCTTCGCAAAGGTCTATCCTCTGTCCCGATGATACATCATATCTCATTTTTCCAACAGGAAACAAAAACAACCTTGCCGAGTAGTCTTTGTCTGCGTGCCCTTGTTTAAGCACTAATTTTCTGTCACATCTGTCACATTTAATCGACATTTTTTATGTTCTATGTTATAGAACACTTTTCACCTCTTTTTCATACTTTGTTATTCTTCCGCCTCCAGATATTCCGTTATTCCGGTATCGCAATCGCCCGGACAATATTCACACGCCGGGCAGTTGCCACAGTCACCGTTGACGATAGAAATAATAAAATCCTTTAAAGTTTCGCTGCTTTCGGTAATTTTTTCAAAATTATTCATTCTTGACCCCCGTAAACTTTCGGTTTGCCGACTTCAACATCATTTCTCAATAGTGCCACAGGCGCTATAGAATATATTTCATACCTGTCAAGATCTTGCGGACAATAATCGAAAAATTCCTTACATTTCAGCACGAATGTAATTTCTACGACAGTCGCTCTTCCTGTATAATTTCTCTTTTCGTCAATTTCCCGTAAAATCAATATGTCATACAACTCGTACCCTCTGTCATTTTTGCGAAATTCAAATTTTTTATTTCCGTTTACGACCTCTTCAAAATAGTCGGTTAGGATTTTAACATCATGTATTTTCATAATTTTCCCTCCGATTCCACGCTCTTATTACCGCCTCATAATCCTGTCTTGAGATGCTCAATCCGCAAGTGCGACAGTTGATTTGCCATGTCGTCCTGCCGTCAGGCGGAGTGAGTTTCATCATCTGCGAATATCCTCCGCAACACGGGCATTTTTTACGCTCAATCATTTTTTTCACCGCCTGAATTTTCAAAACTTAAATTCACACACTCACAAACCGTGTTTAATTTCTTAACAAATTTTTGATTTATTACATTTTCCGGCATAATTACACCGACTATCGTAAATCCGACTTTGGCGACTATGTACGGTTTTCCGCTCACGGTTGTTCTTTCGTAAAAATCTATATTATCCTCACCGCAGAACGGTTTTAAATATCTTGTGTTAACAAAAACAACACCACTTGATGTCGGCAACGGCTCAAGACACATGCCGTTGTATTGAATATAGATGTTATCACGTGTAATCAGGTTTTCGCATTCGTCGTAATCGCCGAAATTCAAACCGCCCGGAACATCAATAAATCTCAAAAAGAAACCGTTGTCTTTTTCTTCGGGAATATCCAAAACGGCTAAAAGGCTATCGGAATTGAGAACGGGAAGGCTGTATAAAGGGTAAGCCGCACTGCCTGTGCTAACCCACTGAACGCCGTCTAAATTGAATATACCTATATGCTTTTGCTTTTTCACTACAGCCGCTATTTGTTTCAACTTCATAATTTACCTCCTAAATCACTTTGCAGAATTCGCCGAACGCCCGTTTCAATGCCTTTTTATATTCTGTCTGTTCTTCATCGGTTGCATTGCCTATGGCATTCATCAGCGAATTAAATACCCTCTGCAACTCGTTAAAGTACAACTCTACAACTTGTCCGGCACCGTTTGCTATATCTAATTTCTTCTGTAACTGTTCGCCGGCTTCCTCAAGGCTGAATATTTCCGCTTTAAGTTTTTCGGTTTCCGCTTTTTGTTTTTCGGCTTCCTGCTTTGCGGCTTCGGCGGACTTTTCGGCATCTTCGATTTTCTTTTTTAATTTCTTTTCGGCTTCGGCTTCGGCTGCTTGTTTCGCTTCTTTAACCGCTGTTTTTTTTTCTTTGTTTAACTTGATAATTATTTTTTCTTCCGCTTCACGGCGAATTTTGTTTAAATCTTCCTCTGTGGGCATCTGCACGGCAATCTCCGTCGGCTTGTTCCTTAATTCCTCGATAGTTTCCTTTAGATTTTCAATTTCCTCCGAAAGGGCGGTAACCTCTTTCTGCTGTTCTTCCGCTTCCGCCTCGGCTTCCGCCTTTTCGTCAGTCAACAAGGAAATTTGTTCCGCCTGGTCGGTAGTCTTTTTAACCAGTTCTTCAATTTTACGGGTGCTCATACCCTCAAGTTCTCCGCTTTCTACTGCTTCCACCCGTTCAACCGGGTTCATTTGAGTGAGCAATGACAATTTTGTAATGCCGAGACCGGCATTATCCTCGATGAATTTTCCGCCTAATTTTTCAAAAGCAGAAATGTAATTGTAAGCCTGACGTGCTTTAATGCCGGCTTTTTCTTCGCAGTATTCGTCGAATTCCTCATAGCCGAGTTCAATATATAAGTGTTCGTCACGCATCTTTTTTAAGCAGCGACACATCTCTACAAGGTGCTGTGCCGCCATTCTACCGTTAATCATTATCTGATTATGTAGCTCCAACGCTTCCGAAAGCTTCAGTTCTTCCGCTTTCATCTCTTCGTCAAACTCCCTTTCAAGTTCGTTATAATTTGTTTCATCAATAATTTCGTTTAAATCCATATAAATACCTCCTTAACTTGCTTCAAACAAGTCTCTTTCGAGTACATCTACAAGCAGTTCACCGCAGTGCTCGCCGTAATTTATTCGTTTTTTCGTCTTTCTTAAATCGGTAAAGCCCTCGTTTCTTAATCTTTTGCTCTCTGCTATGCGTGTTTTATCCGCTTTTGTCAGACGTTTTTTTAATTCGTTTTGCCACTCAACAATAAAAGGTAAAAATTCGTCAAGGTCTCCTGTATTTTGCGTATCATTGTATGTTCGTTTTTGCCTCAGAGTTCCGTCAGGCTCTGCCTCAAGCAGATAATATTCTTCTTTCGGTTTATCGTTCTTACGCAAAAAGAAAATATATGTTTCATTACGCTCAATTCTGTCGTAATATCTGCCTGTAGGCGCTGTATGAATGCAAAGGTTGAGTTTAACGCTTTCTGTTATAAGTTCTTCAAGGTTCTTCGGAACAATAATGCGGAACTTATCGCCGTGGTATTCGTACTTTTCTTTGATTTTTTCAAGAATTTTATTGACTTTCGGGAATCTCTTCTCGGCATCTTCTGTAAGCATTTTTACCTTTTTCAGCCGTTCTTTTTTTGCTTTTTCTGCCTGTACCTTATTTTTCTTCGCCATCATCTCATCGTGCCGGCGTTTAAGGTCGTAAGGGAACAAAGGTAAGTTCTTACTGTCTTTCGGCAGCATGTCAATATAGTCCTGCCATTCGCTGTATGCTTCAAAAGGACTTATACCCGGGCATTGGTGACAACCGTAGCCACTATCTTTTGAAATTTTGCTGAAATATTTCAATGCATCGTAAACTGTTTTCTTCTCTTTGCGGGCTAAAACATTTATGCTTTTTATTTTTTTAGTACTTCTGAAAAAATCGCAAAGTTCCTTTGCTTTTTTAAAATCCTTGAAACTCTTATATCTCATATACTTGTATACCTTGAGGATTTGAAAATCGTGATAACAATTTTCAAACCACTCATTATATTGCTGACGATTTAATTTGAAAAATTCCCACGGCGTATTTGCGTTCCAGTCAAGATATGTAGGATACTCCTCAGCTCTCGGCACCGTTGCGCTTATAATATTGCCGAAACCCAATTTTGAAAGCATTTCGAGTTTTGGATGTGTAGCGTAAAAGCAAAGATATTTCAGATGCGGAACGTCGAAATTATAAGAATTATATTTTAAAAAAGTATCTTCTAATCCACTCTCATTGCAATATATCAATCCGTAATCACCGTTGAACGCTTCTGTAATCCCTTGTATCTTTCGGAGTCTATCGGAATACCAATCACGTTCCCACTCCTCCGCTTTACCGGGAGTTAGTTTATATCTGTAATACTCCGTGAATCCCATTTTAGGATGAAGTGTGGTGATTTTATTTTCGCCGTAACCGGTGCTGTATTCTTTCATCAGGCGTAAAGCCCTGAACCATATTTCGTTTGAAGAAGTTTTCAGAACGAAAACAACATAACGACCGACATTAAGATTGTACAAATCACATCTTTTTATATTTTTCACGATACCACTTTTTCCGCAAGAAGGGCAGACACAGCAATCATTAACCGTCGAATACCTTAACTTTCTTAGCTCCGGCGTTTCCGTTCTCGATATTTCGTTGCGGTTTAAGGTGGTTTTTTTGCCGCAGAAAGAACAGGTATATTCTCTTACACCCGGTTTTTTCGTCTCAAAAAACAAATAAGATGCAAACTTTCTGCTTTGTTCATCAAGAAATTCCTGCGGTATTTCCGGCATAGTAGCAAATTCATCTGTCATACTTTCACCTTCTTACCGTAAAAATCATAGTAAACACCGGGCTTGAATTTCTTGTTATCGACCACGTGATAAAAAACATCAGCAACTTCGTTGTTGTTAAGTAATATGTAACCGAGCACATCACCTTTTTTTGTGCCGCAAGCAATAGGATTTTTTCCTTTAACAATCACAAAACCGTTGTCTGTGCTACCTTTATCTTTCACTATACGGCTGTGATTTGCCGCTTTTGGATTTTTATAAATGTATAAAATAGCGTGCATAATAAATTCCTCAAATGACAGTTTTCTTTTAATGTTCAGATGTGTGCACGATACCTTACTGTCTCTGTCATCTTCATCAATGTCGCCAAAAGCCTTACATAAATAATATTCGTTGCTGTCAGACGGCGAATAATAGTTGTAGCAGTCAAGCGGATTTTCGGCTGCATGGAAGCCGTTTCGGGCACAATTTGCATTTGGTGTAATATTAAGCCCCATTTTCAATTTACATTTTCCGTTACCTCTTGTTGCCGTCATATCCTTTTCGGTTATCTTATATACAATCATACTTTCACCGCCTTTAAAGCAAACTTGCAAAATTGAGGTTTACGATCTTACTTTCCTCTGTTTTTATGCCGACGGTAGAATATATTTCGGCGGTCTTGTCGTAGAATTCAGTTGCTTTGCGGTATACTTCTATATCCGGAAGACTTATGTTGCCTTTGTTTTTCTCGGCTTGTGTAAACTTTGCCACCTCGGTTATGCAATCCTTAAAATCCTTGCCGTTCAAAACACTCTGTGCGAATTTTTCTGACTCACGGCAAAACTTACAAAGTGTATCTGCTATAGGCTTCTGTATGGATTTGCTGAAGCCCGTCATTTCCTTTTCGCCGTTGATTTTCTCAATGGCTTTTTTCTGAATTTCTGTCATATCGTTTCCCTCCGATAATTTTCTCCCTCCGAAAAGTGCAGGGCAGCGGAGTGACCGCTGCGGCTCCGGAGGGTTGAGCCTGTCATACAAGACACCTGCGTATACATGGGTTAAGTTTTGCTTCCGTTATAACAACATCTTTTATTCTTGTACGCTCCGCAATTTTCTTTTTGACAATCCACGAAAACAGCATTGTTATATTCTGTCGTTTCCGCTTTTGTATTTCTGCCGTCTTCGTCATACTCAAAGTAAGATGTCGTTTTGATTATTCTTGTCACTGCATACGGGCAGAACATTTTTTTCACGCTCCTTTAACACTGAAAAATGAAAACCGGGAACGGGCGGACTCGAACCGCCGACGGTTATTTATGGTTGGAAGTATAAAATAAATGAAAGAGTAATTTTATGAAAAAAATTCCGCCGCTACCTGCCGTTCCCACCTTGCCGGTCTTTCCCGGCTGTCAATTTTTATAGCCTAAATCTGCTTTGATTTTTTCAAAAACCCTGCACAACTGCACAACAATCTTGTATTTGCTATTGCAATTACAACATACATTTCCGCCTGCTGTTGCCTTACCGCAAAACCTGCACTGCACCTCAATCACCGCCCATTCTGTAAAATTTCCGCTCTTCATATTTCAACGCTGAAACTAAAAATAAAACCCCGCATTCCTGCAATTTTCGGTAAATCTGCGGTAATCTTCTTCCGCTTTGCGCTTGCGGTAGTATTCCTCATACCTTGCCGCCTTGCGGTTGTTTAACTTTTGCGCCGCAATAATAAACACAATAGTCAACGCACCAATCGTCAGAAGCGCCACTAAAAATAAAAACGCACCTAAAACTTCATACATCACAACCTACTCCTTTCACGCAATTTTTCCGCCGTTTATGTATTCCCGTAAAGAATCCTTGTCAATTCTCCACTCACGACCTATTTTGTTACCTTTTATAACGCCTTTTTTCAGCATTAAACCGGCTGTAACATCGGAAATCCTCAACAGTTGACAAACCTCTTTAACATTCAGCACCTGCGGAACCTCCGCCCAGTTCATATACATCTTTGTATATACATTCTTTGCCATAAAATTTCCCTCCGATTTTGCACTTTACTCAAGTTCCGCATGACGGTTGTTTATTCCGTCACGAATAAGCATTGTGTTGAGTTTAAAAAACTCTTCTTTCGTTATCGCTTTTAACTCATAAGCGGTTTTTGCCATGCCGTAAACTTCATAAACTAAATCACGGCTTTTAGAAGTTAAAGCATACTTCGCTTCTTTTTCGAGCTTGTAATAATACTCGCTCACTAACTCAATTTTTATATATGCTTTGTTCATTTTCTTTCCCTCCGAGTTTTGCACTTGACTGCAATCAACTTATATCGGCTTCACCGCCGATGATTGCCCTGCCGTATACAGATATTGTTCCGCTTATATTTGCGGTATCTTTAATAACAGCATCACCGCCTATAGTTGCCCTGTCGTAAACGCTTGCACAGCCTGCTATTTTTGCATTATCTACAATAACGGCACGCCCGCACACTTCCGATGTACCGGTTATTTTTGCGTTGCCGAATACTTCGCATTTTTCGTGCACATCTGCGTTGTCTTTGACTTCTGCATTGCCGTGTACTTCTGCATAATCGTGTATTTTTGCCCTGTCGCATATAACCGAATCGCCGTAAACACTACTGCAGCCGTAAACCTCTGCATGACCTCCGACCTTTGCATTGCCGTAAATTGTGGCATTATCGTGAATTAAAGCACTGTCGCTTATTTCCGCATTGCCGTCAACACTGGCGTTTCCGTAAACCTTTGCATCGTCGGCAATCCAGCACATACCGATATGAGAAAGGTTAAGTGTACTTTCAACATATCCGCCCGCTTCATTTTTCTTTACTTTACGCCCGCTTATTGTTAAACCGTCTCTTGTTGCCCTTATTCTGAATAATTTGTGCTCACCGATTATAATAAAATCTTTTTTATCTAAAAAATAATGCATAGATTAACCTCCTTGCACTTGACTGCAAAACTAAATTCTAAAAACTAAAAACTAAAAACTACTTACACCAATCCCACTTACTGTACTTAAGCTTGTCTTCGCTCCACTCCTCTCCGTAATACCCGGCAAGATACTCCCGTATCTGCTCTTTAATCTCTTTACGCTTAACGGTGTGATCATAATCCTCGTGGCACCTGCAGCAGAGCGTTACAAGGTTTTCGGGTACGCCTAAACCTCCGCTGCTTCTCGGTATGTAGTGAGCATTCGGCATAGCCTCCGGATTGCCGCAAAGAATACAGCACTCACCGTCACGCCTCCACACTTCATCTTTTGTCTTCTGCTTTATGTCGCAGAATTTACTTCTCTGATTCATACCGTCACGCTCCAAACTGTTTATTAAGTCACCATTCGTGACAAAGGAAATTAAAAAAATATAAAAGCTACTGAACTTTCATAATAATGAGCAAGTTTTTCTTTTATCTCATCCCTCGGTATTCTATGACCGTTCTCGTACATTGCTAACGCAGAAGTGCTTATATTATTAGCTTTTGCAACCTCTTCTATCGTTTTACCGGTTTTTTTACGAAGTTCACGAAGTTTTTCTGCTATTTTTTTACTATTCATTTTTTCATCTCCATTCTGTCACCTTATGTGACAAATGCAATATATCACATTTATTTTATTTTGTCAACACATTTTGTGACATTTTTATTGATTTTTTTCACGCAATGTGATATTCTTTGTGTGGTGGTGGTGATAAAATGTTTTCTGACAAGATTAAAAAGTTGAGAAAATTAAAAGGACTTACACAAGAACAATTAGCGGATGCACTTGGTATTTCACGTTCCACAGTTGCTATGTATGAGGCAGGGGAACGAGAGCCGAATTTTGAAATGTGCGAAACGATTGCAGATTTTTTTAATTGCAGACTTTCTGACTTGCTCGAAAGTGCAACCGAGAGAACTGATGCTGTTGAAATAATGCAAGATGAACTCTTTGAAAAAAGAAAAATCCTCTTTTCGCTCACAAACAGCGTAAAAGAGGAAGATATTGATACAGTAACTGAAATATTAAAAAAATTCGTGGGTACCGACTGATGTATTATATTAGATTTGTTAAATTACCTTTCACGGTTCGTGGCTTTTGCGTTGAAGACGAAAACGGCTTTTATAACATATACATCAATGACCGTTTGAGTCACGAAACGCAAAAACTAACCATAGAGCACGAGAAAAATCACATAAAAAATAACGACTTTCAAAAACTCGAAAAAGCTTCGGTTTTTGATAGCCGCTTTAATTAAAAGGAGTTGGTATTATGGGCGATTTTATATATTTAATTTCATTCATTGTTATTATTACTTTTCTTTATGTTTTCTTTGATGTTATGCCTAAAAGGTCAAAAATTAAAATGCACGATTATTTGAGAATGGGCGAAATAATCCGTTATATGACCGACAGAAATTTAGATGTAGATATAGAATTGATAAATAATATAGGTTACTCTTTAGGCGAAAGACCGAACAGATTATCGATAGAATTACACTATTTAAAAGAGTTATCAGACGAAAACCTGTATTATCTTTTTGCAACTCTTATAAAAGATGATGTTCTTGAAATTAACACAATGGCATATTTGATATTTTTAAAATCTTCTGCCGAGGATTTGAAAATTTATCGCGAAAAATATGAAATGTTTGAAAAAATAAATCAGTCAGAAGATTATCGCTTGGTAAAAAACCCCGGCAAGCATCAGGAATACTTCAAAAATATATATGTAGAAAGATATACACAAATATTGGAAACTTTCGATGATTATATAAATTGGATGGATTTCGATTCTTATATACAGTCTGTAAAAGATGGGAGTTTTAATCAGTATTTTTATGAGCAATTTAAAAAATTACTTAATAAAAAACGGGAGTACTACACTTGCCGAAAAATATATGTTTATAAAAGACCGCTTTTGCTTGAAACGATACACGGTCGCAAGCAACTTATAGTGCCGGTACACCATGCTTATTAAAGGTTATTATATGAAAAAAATATTACAACTTGTCTCCGTCTTTATTATTTGTATCTTTTCAATTTCGCTTTTGGCTTATGCTCATTCCGGTATGACTGATAGTTCCGGTAAACACTACGACAAAAGCACAGGAGAATATCACTACCACCACGGTTACCCGGCACATCAACATGTAAATGGTGTTTGTCCGTATAATAGTAAAACCACTTCAAAGTCTTATTCAACAACTACTTATTCTACAGAAAAGAGCAATAAAGAAATTATGGGAATAATAGGTGATAATTTTTTTTTACGGTATAGTAGTACTTTTATTCATATTTTCAGTTTTTGGTACAGCAAAAAATTCTGCTGATGAAAGAATTGACGAAAACATAAAAAATAATAAACCGTCAAATTGTGCTTTTGTGATATTCAGCATTTCAAAATACATACTTTTTGCCTCTGTTTTGTTTTTGCTTTTTTATCCTGTCCTCGCTTTTTTAAATCTGAAAGAATATGATATACCGTTTTCGGTCGTACTATATTTTTTCACTACAGTATTTTTTGTTTTTTTAACCGTAACAAACTACTATACTTCAAAAGAATTTTTATGCAAAAAGGCAGACATTAAAACCGGTCTTGTAGTTTTTCTGATAATTGTTTCGGTAATTTTTATTTCAGCCTATAATTTTGAAGAACAAAAACTTCAAAGTGCAGTATTGATTAAAGTTGCACAAAGAGGCACAATTACAACAATAAGCGTTATAACACTTATCATTATGAACTTATTTAGTACTATAAGATTGTTTGTGTATAAACCGGAATATTTTAACGAACAGGAAGAAACAGTAAAACCGGAAATCACAGAGCCTGAACCTGTTAAAATCGAAAAAACGACAACAGAAACACCGGCAGTCAAAAGATCAACATGTTTAATTATCAAAGATGATAACACGGACACCGGAATCAGACTTGATTATGATGATTCAGTGTCATCTAAAATTAAACATACTGAAATAGAAAAAACAGAAGAAGAGGAAGAAGAGGAAGAAGAGGAAGA
>JAZUHA010000043.1:0-3633 GCA_045641485.1 Acutalibacteraceae bacterium | reverse complement strand
GTTATGGCTGCCTTTCCGGGCGCTTTCGCACCGTTCGTTATTCTACCGCTTTTGTCGGATTTTGTCAACTTGAGTTTTCAGTTTTCAGTTTTCAGATTTCAGTTTTCAGACTGAATAACCGGCACGCAGTGCCCCGAAATTATGCATTATGCATTGTGCATTATGAATTTAAAAACCGGTTTACCGTTCTGTTAAAGTTGAACGATAAACCGATTTTTATTTTTGCTATTCAGTTTTATTGAACAAGTTAATATGAACAGATAAACTTTAATCTATTCAGACTGAAAACTGCGAAGCATCACTGACTACTGACAGAGAGGCGACTGCCGGGTTAATTATTTATTAAAGTAATTTGCGTATTCGTTAATAATCTCGAATATTCTCTCTAATGTGAAGTAACCTTTTTCTACGGCAATCTTGAGATATGCACCGTTGAAGTTAATAAACATTTCTTCTGTAGCAACATCTTTGAATACATCGTAGTCGTAAAGTCCGTATTTTTCAACATCGGCATTGAATTTTTCGGTATCGTAACGAAGTTTGTCGCCGTACTCAATCCAGTTATAGAAATCTTCGGGCGGTGCAACCGTTATAAGACCTTCTGCCACAACGTTCATAGTACCTGCGGCGGTTATTGAATATGCGTTTGTAACTTCTTCCGTTACGAAAGCATCTGTTAAGGTAACAATCTTATAATTGCCGCTGCCGTTATCCTTTGCGAAGCGGTGACCTATATAATCTTTGCAGTTTGCTTCCGTGATGTATACGAACTTATTAAGGTCATAGTCAAATACACCGTGTTCGGCTATCGTCTCAAGTTCCGTACCGTCGGAATATACTGTGTGAACCACACGGTATGCATCTTCGCCGTGGTCTACCACTATGGCAACGGTCTGCTCTTTAAACTCACCCGTAAAGAAATCCCATGAACGAATAGTATCACCGTATGCTATTTCCTCTACCGGCTTAACGGTACCGTCTGCAAGAGTGATAAGAGTACCTTTCTTGAAGCATCCGTCATCGTATTTTCCTGCTTCCAAATTGGTGAAATCTATATTTGTACTCGGAGAATTCTTGGCGAAACTGTAAGTATAACTTATAGTCGATGCCGTAGTCTGACCGTTCGGGTCTGTAAGTGTATAAGTAAGCTTTTTACTGCAGGTATCCTGATTATTTCTCAATGTTGTTTTATATAAGTACACTTTACCGTTGTCCAAATATATAAACTTATATCCCTTACAATCAGTCGTTATTTTTAATGTACAGCCGTTGGAAAGCACCGCCGTTGCAAAGGTGTTTGAAGCATCAACAGTCGGAACAACTTTTTCACCTTCAAGGCTCTCGCTTTCGTGCTTTTTACCGCTCTTATCGTAATAAGTAACCTTAAGACCTGCATAAACGGGGATTACCTCACCCCAGTCGGCGTCTAATGCACTTCCGCCTTTAGCCCATACATGACCTGAAGCTGTTCCCGCAGCATCCCATACCGGTTTGTCATAAGCGAGGAATGCTATATGAACATTGATATCCCATGTAAATGTGGTAGTTCCGCTTTTCTTTGTACCGTCCGCATTATATCCGGCACTGTTTTCCGTAGTGGTAAATGTTACGGTATAATCCGTTACAGAAGTATCGAATGTAATAACATTGCCGTTTACGGTTGCCTTACTTGAATCTACCGTTACAGTGTAATTTACGGGCTGTCCGTCTTTTACTATGGATACATCGGAAAAATCTATACTCTTTGAAGCATCTCTTGTACCTACGCTTATTAAACCGTTTGAATATGTGCAGTAAGGCTCGCTGTCGCTTGTCTTTGCAATATTATTCTTTTCGTTTGAATATGAGAAGATGGGAGAAGTAATGCTGTATTTCTCGGATTTATATGACGGAATATTAAATTCACTTGATGTAAGAGTTACACTCTTACCTACTGAATATGCACCTGCCGAGAAACCCGAGATATTGAAATCTTCACCTACATAGCCGCATTTATCGGCACGGTTATCAAAGAGGCTTGCGCCGTTATTGTAAGGTACCTGCAAATATGCAATACCTGCATTTATATAATCCTTGCCGTTATATGCATGCTTGTATGTATCATTAAATAACTTATCAACAATTGAACTGTAATCGGAGCCGAGACAATTAACAACCTGATCTTTTGAAACCCAGTTATACTGCTTTAATGTGCCTTCAAGAGTAAGTTTAATATTTGCGTTTGAAATAACTATGCCGAGACCTATTGCCTTTTTGCTGTTATCTGTTGTAACGGGCTGTTCCGTCATAACGGTAATAACATTTTTAAGTGTTACGCTTCTGCCGGCAAATAAATCCATATTGCAGAATGTACCGCCGTAAATTGTACTGTCTTCAATAAGAAGACTGTTACAGCTGTCACCCGTGAATATTGCGGCACGACCGCCGGATACATAAGAATTCAATATCTTTGAATTACCGAGAGCGTCAATTGCACAGCGGGATTTAGTAAGTTTGCCGCTGCTGTCTTTTTCCGCCTGATTCTGGAAATATATCGGCTTATCAAATATCGGGCATACGATTTTGACATTGTCTATGGTACCGTTATTAAGAGTTACATAACCGCAACTGCTGTGCAATACAGGGCATGATACATCATTAAGGTTTGTTAAAGTAAAGCCGTTACCGTAAAGTGAATAGCCGTTGGAAACGGTAATTGTACTCATTGAAGCATCGTTAAGAAGAACATAGTTCTTGCTTGTAACATTTACGGCTGTAGTAGTATTATCCGCATTAACAACCTCAAGCAGAAGAACTGCCGGGTTTTTACAGGTGCCGTATTTTGCAGTTACCTTTACAACACCGGTTCCGCTGAATTTAACCGTTCCTTTGCCCCATTCTGTTGCATTCTTTGTAAATGTACCGCTTGCGGAACCGCTGATATTTGTAACCGTTACATTAACCTTAGAGGAATCAACAGATACACCGCTCACGGCTTCAAAGAGACTTGAAAGCGCAACGGCGTTGCCGTTACCTACACGGTAAAGGAAGTCGTCTGTATGTTTAAATTTAACCGTTAAAGCATCTTCATCTCTTGCGGAAACCTCAAGAAGTTTAATATTAAGCACAAGTTTCTTTGCAGAACCCGTAAAACTGTCGGTATAATCAATCTTAAAACTGTATATACCCGATGAAGTATTGAAGTTTACGGCTTTTACTGATTTAAGGCTGTCGGAAACAATACCTTTTAAGCCGCCGAAGAATGCGCCTACGGGGTTTTCGGTTACCGCAGAATCCGAAACCGCAAAACCGTTGCCGGAAAGAACACCTACAGAGGCACCGCTTAAATCTTTTGTTGTGCAGGCGGAAACATAAGAAAGTTTTTCGTTAATAAGTCCCGCCATTTCACATTTTGATTTGAATAGCGAAGAAATAAGCGCTTTGTTTTCACTGCTTATATCTTCGGCAGTCATAGTTTCAAATAAACCTAAAACTTCGCCAACCGTTCTCGTATCAAGCACATCTTTTGCATCATAAATATCGCCGTTGCCGAGTGAGTTTATAATTTTTGTTTTAAAGCCTTCGGGAGCGGTAACATCTACCGTTACAACATTACTTTCGCATTTAACATCAACAAGACCGTCAAAAATACCT
>JAZUHA010000042.1:0-10963 GCA_045641485.1 Acutalibacteraceae bacterium | reverse complement strand
GACATATCGGTAAATTCTTTTATGTTTTTGCCGCCTACAGTAACCGAAAGAGATGCTTTTTTAAGTCTTGCTCCGTGGCAGTCGGGGCACGGACAAGCCGTCATATACTGTTCTATTTCACCTCTTGACCAATCACTTGTCGTCTCCTTATATCTTCTTTCAAGATTATTTACAACGCCCTCGAACTCGGCGTTATACACACCGCTTCCGTATTCGTTTTTACGTTCTATTCTTATTCTTTCGCCGCCCGTTCCGTACAAAATGGCTTTTTGCGCTTTTTCGGGAAGTTCTCTGAACGGCGTATCCATGGAAAAGTTATAATGTTTTGAAAGCGCACTGTAATACATTCCGGCAATCGTGCTGTGCTCGGCACTGTTCCAACCGCACCCCTTAACTGCGCCCTCATTAAGAGAAAGCCCTTTATTAGGTACAAGTAAATCCTCGCTCACTCTTAAAAACACGCTGAGTCCCGAACAGGTGGGGCAGGCACCGAAAGGATTGTTAAAAGAAAACATACGGGGCTCAAGTTCATCCATAACCGTTCCGTGCTCGGGGCAGGAAAAATTCTGCGAAAACAGAAGTTCTTCTCCGTCTGTAACATCTATAAGCACGGTACCCTCTGTAAGCGAAAGCGCCGTTTCAAGCGAATCTGTAAGCCTTGAAACGATTTCACGCTTCATTATAAGCCTGTCCACAACGATTTCTATATTATGCTTTTTATTTTTTTCTATATTGATTTTTTCTGAAAGAGAATAAATTATTCCGTCTACCCTCACTCTTGCATAACCCGACCGTGCGGCTTTTTCGAGTTCCTTTTGAAACTCGCCTTTTTTACCCTTTGCAATAGGTGCTAAAACCTGAAATTTTGTACCGTCAGGCAAAAGCATTATTTTATCCGTAATCTGATCCACGCTTTGTTTCATTATTTCCCTGCCGCAAACGGGACAGTGCGGAATACCTATTCTTGCATATAAAAGCCTTAAATAATCGTATATTTCCGTAACGGTACCGACGGTTGAACGGGGGTTTTTCGAGGTGGTTTTCTGGTCTATTGATATAGCCGGAGAAAGCCCCTCTATAAGGTCAACATCGGGTTTTTCCATAATGCCGAGGAATTGACGTGCATACGAAGAAAGGCTTTCCATATAGCGCCTTTGCCCCTCGGCATAAATTGTATCAAACGCAAGCGAAGATTTACCCGAACCCGACAAGCCCGTAAACACAACAAGACTGTCACGGGGGATTTCCACATTTACATTTTTAAGATTATGTTCCCTTGCACCTTTTATAACAAGATTTTTTTCCATTTTATTTTTGCCCTTTTAATTTTAAGATTTGGTCACGAAGATATGCGGCGTGTTCAAATTCAAGCAGTTCGGAAGCCGCTTTCATTTCTTTGGTGAGTTTCATTATCATCTCGGCTTTTTCATGCTCCGAGAGACGTTTTTTAGCCATTTTTTCACGAATATTATCTTTTGAAGAGATTTCAAGAATTTCACGAACATCTTTCTTTATTGTTTTGGGAACAATATTATGCTCCTCATTATATTTCATCTGTTTTTCACGGCGGCGGTATGTTTCCTTTATTGCCCGTTCCATAGACGGTGTAACCTCGTCCGCATACATAATAACCTTGCCGTCTGCATTTCTCGCCGCTCTGCCTATTGTCTGTATAAGCGATGTTTCGCTTCTTAAAAAACCTTCTTTATCTGCATCAAGAATGGCAACCAATGATACTTCCGGAATATCAAGGCCTTCTCTTAAAAGGTTAATGCCGACTAAAACATCAAACTTTTTAAGCCGCAAATCACGGATAATTTCCATTCTTTCTATTGTATCTATATCATAGTGCATATACCTTACTTTTATACCGTAATTTGTAAGATATTCCGTAAGGTCTTCCGCCATTTTTCTTGTGAGTGTTGTAATAAGCACCCGTTCTTCTTTTTTTACTCTTTCGTTTATTTCCGAGATAATATCGTCAATCTGACCGTCTGTAGGTCTTACGGATATTTCCGGGTCAAGAAGCCCGGTAGGTCTGATTACCTGCTCGGCAATCTGCGCACTTTTTTCTTTTTCAAAATCCCCGGGAGTTGCACTTACAAAAATTCGCTGATGTGTTTTTGAATAAAACTCCGGGAAAGTAAGCGGTCTGTTGTCATAAGCAGACGGCAGACGGAAGCCGAAATTTATAAGCGCTTCTTTTCGTGAACGGTCACCGCCGTACATTCCTCTTACCTGCGGAAGCGTAACATGAGATTCATCTACAAAAAGTATAAAATCATCGGGGAAATAATCAAGAAGCGTAAAAGGTGCTTCACCCGGTTTTCTGCCGGACATTATCCGTGAATAGTTTTCTATACCTTTGCAAAATCCCGTTTCACGAAGCATTTCCATATCATATTGAGTTCTTTGCATAATGCGCTGTGCTTCAAGAAGTTTTCCTTCGGCGGTAAAATCATCAACTGTTTTTATCATTTCTTCGTTAATTTCATTTAACGACTTTTCCATTTTATCGGGACCCACAACATAGTGAGAAGCGGGATATACAGCAACATGAGAACGGGTGCATTTTATTTCACCCGTCAGCGGATTAAACTCCGAAATACAGTCTATTTCATCACCGAAAAACTCGATTCTCAAAGCGGTATCAGACGAATATACGGGAAAAACCTCCACCGTATCGCCTTTTACACGGAACTTGTTACGGGTAAAACTTATATCGTTTCTTTCGTACTGAATTTCCACAAGTTTTTTAATAAGTTCGTCACGGTCTTTCTGCATACCCTGTCTTAAGGAAACAACCATATTTCTGTAATCTATGGGATCCCCGAGAGAATATATGCAGGATACACTCGCAACTATTATAACATCCCGTCTTTCAGAGAGTGCCGAGGTTGCGGAGTGGCGCAGTTTATCTATTTCGTCATTTACGGCACTGTCTTTTTCGATATATGTGTCTGTAGTCGGTATATATGCTTCAGGCTGATAATAGTCGTAATAAGAAACAAAATATTCAACCGCATTGTTCGGGAAAAACTCTTTAAATTCACTGCACAACTGTGCGGCAAGAGTTTTGTTGTGTGCCAAAACTAATGTAGGTCTGTTAAGTTTTGCTATTACATTTGCCATGGTAAAAGTTTTACCGCTTCCCGTAACGCCCAAAAGAACCTGTTCGGAATAACCTTTATTTATTCCGTCAACAAGTTTTTCTATTGCCTCCGGCTGGTCACCGGTAGGTTTATATTTTGATACAAGTTCAAAATGCTCCATTTTTTACCAAAATATTACGGATTATCAGTGGTGGTGATGATGTGATGATGAATGACTGTGGCTGCTGTGACTACTACCGTGACTGCTGCCGTAACTGCTGTGGTGACTGCCACTATGACTGCCGCTGTGGCTGCTGTGATGATGGTAATGTCCGCTCGTATCTTTTTTCGTCAAATCCTCATCTAAAGTAATGTAACTGCTGTGGTGGTGATGATGTTCTCCCGAGTGCTCACTGCTTTCGCCGTCATGTGTATGTGACGAATCACCGCTTTCGCTTGTGTGGTGATGGTGATGATGGTGATGATGGTGATGGTGGTGTTCCTCGGAAACAAGGTCGTTAATATTGCAGTTTTCTTCCCCGCAGATTTCATCCGTTGTTTCGGTTTCTATCGTAACGTGAGATATTCCGATTTTTCCGAGTGTATCTCTTATTATTTCTTTAACCTTACCTGCATTTTCATTTGTGACCGCATGAAGCGTTGCACAGTTATTTTGACCGTCAATGCTCCATACATGAATATGATGTACCGCTTTTACTTCGGGTATTTTTAAAAGTTTTTCCGTAATTTCGGGTACGGAAAGTCCTTCAGGTGTTTTATCAAGGAACAAATCAACCGTTTTCTTAAGATTTTTCACGGCACCGACAAATATCACAATTGAAACCGCTATTGAAATAACGGAATCTATAACGGGAATATTGAAAATAAGCATAAAAACAGATCCGACAAGAACGGCAACCCAACCTAAAACATCTTCAAGCATATGAAGGTTTACAGCATGCTGGTTTAAAGATGAACCGCCGGAAGTTACTATTGAAGCCGCAAGATTTATTATTACCCCGATTACGCCCAAAACTATCATGGCGTTGTAATTAAGCTGAACAGGCTCAATAATTCTCAATACGGCGTTGTATATAACGACAGCCGAGCCGAAAACAAGAATACCCGACGTGATTACACTACCCACAAGCGAATATCGTAAATAGCCGTATGTGTTATTTTCGTCAGGCTTACTGCGACTTTTTCTTTCAAGAAACCACGATGCACCTATACTCAAAGCATCGCCCACATCATGAACGGCATCTGAAATAATGGCAATACTGCCCGTAAATGCTCCTCCGAAAAATTCAAATACGGAAAAGCACAGGTTAAGTATGAACGCTATAAAAATGTTTATTTCCGCTCGTCTTTTTTTCTGTTCTTCTGTTTTCTCTTTTTTCAAAAAAATCACCCCCGTAAAATATCCACATTATATATTATAATTTCATCTTAATTTTCGTCAATAGAGAACAGGAAAATTAAGATGAAATTCTTTTAAAATTATAGATTTTTGAATATTTTTACGCCGTTTTTTCTTATATATTCATAACAGAAGAAATAAGCGGTACCGATAATAACGCTGTATGCCGTAAGTATCAACCAAGAGCCGAGTGTACGGGAAAGAAAATATCCGCCGACACCGAGAACGGCACACAAAGCCCATCCGCCGAAAAGATTTATTGTAACAGGCATACTCTGTTTTACAAGATATGTCACATTCACCCACTCAAAACGTGGCATTTTAAGGCTTAAAAAAAGTTCCGCATTCTGTACAAAAAGTGTATAAATCAAAACAAATACGACCGAAAGCAATATTTCGGGTAAAGATAAACCGAAAACAATTCCCAGAACGGTTACGGTTAAAACGGCAGGCGGTACATTTATTATTATACCCGTTTTTTTCTTTGCGGATAATACTTCGCCGTAATCTACGGGTAATGATTTTAAAATCCACAACTGCTTACCCTCTATGGATACACAAACCGAAAGAAGTGTATTCATTGAAACTATAACACATACCGCTACGGCAATAAATACGGGCAGTGCATTTATTATATCGGGAAATTGACTTTTTAATGAAACAAGCGTTTCTTTAATAAAATCCGCTTTAATAATTGCGGCAACGGCGGCGCACAGTAAAATCACCACTCCGAGTCCGCCGTTCAAAAGCCACATAGGTTCCGAGGAAATGTGCTTAAACTCCCTTAAAAGAAGTGACTTTTTTATGCTCCTTACGGAAAAATCTTCTTTTTTCTTCGATTTTGAAGAAGTTTTATAATTTGAAAATGTAAATTTAAGATATGTTTTTGAAAGCACTAAAACACATAAAGCAAAAAGTGCAACGGTTGCAACAACAGTGATTACAAACGATTTTACATCACCTGCCGCACCTTTACCCAAAACATAAGAAAAATGAAGATATGATTTTACGGCATTTTGCAGTTCATCCGTATGAGTTTGAATGTTATTTAAAAAGTCCGTCGCTTTGAAATAAAAGAAGTAGTAACCGCCGATAAAACCAAGACTTATTATAATCGTAACAAAACTTTTATTTTTTGTTTTTGATGAAATGAGCGCCACGAAAAAACCGAGTATGCACGAAAGTACCGTAACAAAAAACGGAATTATCAAAGTAAGGAGAACGGGAAAAGCAAAACTTCGCTCCGCAACCAACGGACTTATAAAATAAGCAACTACAGACGGTATCCACATAACCGAGGTGTAAATTAAACTCATAATATAAACTTCCGTAATTCTTACACTCAGAAGTTTATAAACGGGAATGGGGAGCGATAAAAGAAATTCGTTGTCTTTCGGAAGATAAAGTGCGGAATATGTATTAAAAACACTTCCGAATGTGCCGAGCAGTACCGACAGAAGGCATAAAAGCGAAAAATACACCCAATCGACACCTTTGCCGAGAATACCTGCACCCACACCTCCTGCCAAGGCAAAAAAAGAAAATGCAAGAGAAAGAAGAATAAAAACAAACAAAATTATAAAACAGACGGAAGATTTTGAACTTCTTGCTTTGCCTGTTTTTTTGTTAATAAAATACATCTGAAAAAGTTCGGTAAACTGTTTTTTAAGGAGTGTTTTAAACATCCGAATCACTCCTTTGTGCAAGTTCCAAAAAGACTTCTTCAAGACTTTCGTCGCCTGTAACATCAGAGACATTACCGCTTTTAATAAGTTTACCGTCTTTTATTATTGCAATTTTATCGCAAAGTTTTTCCGCAACCTCCAAAACATGAGTTGAAAAGAATATGGCACCGCCGTCGTTACAAAAATCACGCATCATAAGTTTAAGAGTATGTGCGGCTTTCGGGTCAAGTCCCACAAAAGGCTCATCAAGAATAATGAGCTTCGGTGAGTGTATAAAAGCGGAAATAACCGCAAGTTTCTGTTTCATTCCGTGGGAATAAGAAGAAATTGCATCTCCGAGATTATTTTTAATTTCAAAAGTTTCCGAAAGTTTTTCGATTTTTTCTTTTCTTTCTTCTTTGCTTACCCCGAAAATATCCGCAACAAAATTCAGATATTTAATGCCCGTCATATAATCGTACAAATCGGGATTATCGGGTATATATGCGATTTTCTTTTTACATTGCACGGGGCTTTCCTTTATACTTTCGCCGTCTATGTAAATTTCACCGTTTTCAAATCCGAGAATACCGGCTACACATTTAAGCGTTGTGGTCTTACCTGCGCCGTTGTGACCGATAAATCCGAAAATTTCACCTTCGTTTATAGTAAGAGACAAATCATCAACAGCCTTTTTTTCACCGTAAAATTTTGTAAGATTTTTTATTTCAAGCATATAACCGCTTCCTTTATTTATTCTGTGCATATTATAGCGACCATTTGGTCACAAGTCAATATTTTTTCAAAAAAACAGTGACAAAATAAAAAAATATGTTAAAATATTGTGAGAATTATTAAGCGGAGAAAAAATATGAAAATCGGTAATCTCAATATAAAAGAAAAAGCGTATCTTGCACCTATGGCAGGTGTGGGCGACAGAGCCTTTCGTGAACTTTGCAGAAGTTACGGCGCCGCATATACCGTATGTGAAATGGCAAGTTCAAAAGGAATAAGTATGGGCGACAAAAAAAGCAGTGAACTCCTTTCGGTAAGCGAAGAAGAACGCCCGTGCGGCTCTCAGATTTTCGGAAATTCACCCGAAATTATGGCAAAAGCCGCCGAAAAAGCACTCAGTTACAACCCCGATTTTATTGATATAAATATGGGTTGCCCCGCACCTAAGGTTGCTTCGTCCGGCGGAGGTGCAATTCTTATGAAAACGCCCGAACTTGCACGTGATATCATAAAAGCGGTTGTATCCGTTTCAACCGTTCCGGTTACGGTAAAAATGCGTTCGGGCTGGGACAGTGAACATATAAACGCCGTACTCCTTGCAAAAATGTGTGAGGATGCAGGCGCCGCCGCAATTACCGTTCACGGCAGAACAAAAATGCAGATGTACGCCCCTCCCGTAAACACAAACATCATTAAACTTGTAAAAGAAGCCGTAAGTATTCCGGTTATAGGCAACGGCGATATTACAGACGGTATTTCCGCCGCAAAAATGCTTGAGGAAACAGGCTGTGATATGGTAGCCGTAGGCAGAGGTGCTTTGGGAAGACCGTGGGTATTTTCGCAAATCAATGCTTATCTTGAACACGAAGTTATTTTACCCGAACCGCCCGTATCAAAACGAATGCTTGTTATGATAAATCATATTGAAACAATATGCCGATACAAGGGCGAAAATGTCGGAATAAAAGAGGCACGAAAGCACGCCGCATGGTACACAAAGGGTTTAAGAGGCGGTGCACAGTACAGAGCAAAACTCACTTCAATAAACTCACTTGACGAACTTCGTGAACTCGCATTGAAACTCATTGAAGAAAATAAAACAAACTGATTTTCAGGCGACTGCTTCACAGTCACAGGCACGCCTGCTGTGCAGGCTTCGGGCAAACGCTGAAGCGTTTAGGCGAAAATGCTTCACATTTTCAGGATAATATAAATCGGTTTACCGTTCTATTTGAATTTTAACGGTAAACCGATTTTTTATATTATATTTACTTTATATGAATCGGCACGCAGTGCCCCGAAATTCCTCACTCCTCATTCCTGATTCCTCATTGAAAAAGGCAAATACCTGAGAGCGAACTGCCGGTTATTCAGACTAAAAATTCCGAAAACCGAAAACCGAATTAAGCCTCAAGTCCGCATTCATCATACATAAATACCGCTTCAAGTGCAGTTTTAACGCCGAAATCAATAGCCTGCGGAGAAAGTTTTTCCACTGTATCGAGACGGGTGTGATAATATCTTGCCGGAGCCGGGTCCATAGCAACCATGGAAGAAGCCTTTACGCCTGCCTGAGACATAGCGGCGGCATCCGTTGAACCGAGTTCTATTGTGCCTATTTCAACATCTTTGCCTACATTTTTTGCGGCTTTCTGTAAAAGTTCGGCAACCTTGCGGTCGTTTTTAACAACACCGGTCATATCTTTATCATAGATTTTAAGGTAATCAAGTTCACACATTGTGTCAAAACCTATGTAAACCGTTTCAACCTTTTCATCATTAAGCATATCGGCGTGCGCTTTTGCAAATGCTTTTGTTCCCCTGAGACCTGCTTCCTCGCCGCCGGCACAAAGTACCATAACCTCGGTATTTTCAAAACGAACGCCGTTATCGTGCAAAAACTTTGCAACGGCACATGAAATAAATGTACCGGAAAGGTCATCGTTTGCACCCATTACGGGAAGTTTGTAGTTACAGAAATTTACTGCGGCAACCATTACGGGAACAGTAAGATAGAAAAGTACCGCAATAATTCTGAGTGCAACATTTCCGCTTTCGCCCCAAACGATTCCGCCGAAGCCTGCATCAAAATGAATCATTGCATAAATACTTCCGCCTATGCCCAAAAGAAGTGCAACAACAGCGGTAACTATTATACCGAGAACAGCCGGTCTGCCGCCCTTGTATGTATAAGTCCATTCAAATGCGGAGTCCGTATGACCGGAAATTATAATCCTTTTTTTAGTTTCGCCTTTTGATTTTATAACGCCGTAAACATTGCCGGAAGTCTTCTTCGGAAAGAAAACATCTATTACGGGTTTATAAAAAATAAATTCGGCAACAATAAGGAAAACTTCAAGAAGACAGCACGCAAGCGTAAGTGCCGCACATCCCAATGTAAAGAACACTGCGGAGAGAATAATAAGTACCGCTCCCAAGGGAACCCAGAACATAAACGCCTTATCGCTTACTTTATATTCGTCTCTTTTTGCTTCGTCGCAGAAATTGTTAAGGTCATTAAGCATATATTCCTGCGCATTTTTTTCGGCTTCACTGCCTACGGGTCGGGGCCCGAAATTCTTACAAACATTTTTTATGCTCTTTAAAGCATAATTTGTGTATTCTCTGACTTTAATATCATAATTTTCCACTACATCAGACGGTCTCATACACATATCTCCCTTTCAAAAAATAATAAGGACATTATATACTTTAAAGGAAAAAATTTCAAGCCCGATAATGCATGAAAAAAAATAAACTTAAATCTGTTTTGAGGTTTGTTACTTGTTTTTTTGGATTTCAACTTGTTTTTTATGTTTACTTCAACTCATTTTATTTTTCTATCGGTTGGAACAATACTGCTCATCTACAACAGTAGAAATTTAAAGGGATTATTATTCCCTAACATTGTAATAAACAACAATTATATCATTTTTATCGTTCTGTAAAATCAGAATAATAAATCGGTTGATTTTTTATAACATATTAAAGTCAAAAGTTCGCTTTAGACCGAAAATGAACACAAAATCTTATTATTATACATAATCAGTTATAAATCGGCACGCAGTGCCTTTTCACTCCTTACTAATCACTAACCACTAACCACTAACCCCTGAAACCTCAATACTTGTCCTTGCACGCCTTAGTATTCGCATACGTTCCCGTATAACTTCCGTTATAGGCTGCAACATAATATGTATATGTCTTGCCTTTTTTAGCGGATTTATCGAGGTAAGAAACTTTTGTATTTCCTTTTACGGTTGCAAGTTTTGCGTATTTACCGGAACCTGTTTTTCTGTAAACGGTATAGCCCTTTGAAGCAGGGATTTTGCCCCATTTTACGGTTATACCCGATTTTCCGCTTGTTGCGGAAGAAATCTTTACGGGGGCAAGATACATTGTCGTAACGCCCGATTTATATCCGCTGTATGTACTGCCGTTATATGCTTTTACATAGTAACTGTACTTTGTACCGCTTTTAACTGATTTATCTTTATAAGAAACGGTTGAGCCGCTCTTTATCGTGGTAAGTTTCTTGTAACTGCCGGAACCCGTTTTCTTATAAATTACATATCCTTTAGCCCCGGTTATCTTACCCCACGAAACATTTATATATCCGTTCTTGTTTGCAACTTTTGTTGTGGGAGCAGAGAGGAAAAGGATTGTTTTACCCGTTTTGTCGTAAGCACCTGCCGTACCGCCCTTATATGCCTTTACGGTATAAACATATTTTGTGTTACCGCTTGCCTTTGTATCTGTATATGAAAGAGTTGAACCGCCTTTAACAGTTGCAATCTTTGCAAATGATTTATCACTACTCTTTTTACGGTAAATATAATATCCGTCTGCACCGCTCACCTTTGACCAGCTTACCGAAACACCTTTTGATGTATTTGAAACATTTACGGTCGGTGTAGTGAGTTTAACAATATATGAATATTTAATGCTGTTCGTTTTTGCATAACTTTCGGCTTTTGAATTTTCGTTGCAGTATATTGTCAATTTACTGCAACCGGAGAAAGCATAATTGCCTATACTCGTTACGCTGTTTG
>JAZUHA010000041.1:0-6941 GCA_045641485.1 Acutalibacteraceae bacterium | reverse complement strand
TTGTAATGAAAAATAAAATATGAAAGTGTGAACTAACAGTTATTCACAATGTGATATAATTCGGCGAAGCCCCGAAATTCCTCACTCCTCATTCCTAATTCCTCACTGAAAAAAGGGTAAATATCGGAGAATAAAGTAACGGTTATTCGCAATGTAATATATGAATCGGCACGCAGTGCCCCGAAATTCCTCACTCCTCATTCCTAATTCCTCACTGAAAAAAGGTAAATATCGGAGAACAAACTAACGGTTATACAGGCTAAAAACTAAATTCTAAAAACTAAAAACTACTTAAGTCCTTTATTCCCCGCTCTCCTCACGGTTACTTCTATATCGGGTATTATTTCGGATTTTGAAAAAACGGACATCCAATCGTCTTTTACGGTGTTGTAATATTTTGTATCAAGCAGACTTAAGCGTTTTCCGAGTCTTGCGGCATCGCAGTTATACTGTTTTAAATCTTTGAAACATTTATTGATTTTTCGTTCTATTTCCTTTTCGGCGTACTTTTTAAGTTCGCCGAGAATATTTTTATCTATTGCTTTTTGATTCATTCCCGTAAGTTCATTAAGGTCAAGTGAAGTTTTGATTTTGACTTTAAAAACGGGCAGACCGTTTTCCGTTTTTACGCTGTACTTTGTTTTTGACGAGACAATAAAAAAAGATGCGGTATTTCCTTTTGAAATTTCTACGGAAAATTCGCCTTTTTTCACTTTATCGTCAAGAAACAGGAGTCCCTCTGTACTTTCTTTGCCGAGATACGAAACAAGTTTTTTATCATTCCCGAAAATTGCGCAACCGTTCAGTTTATATTCTTTTTTGCCGTTTTTTTCGTGAACTTCCACTGCAGGAAGCGTAAGACTTACCGTTTCGTTTGAAATTCTGTTTTCGGCATCGGCAAGATTAACATCGGGCGAAAACGAATTAAGCGACGAAACGGTGAGTATATTTTCAACAACCTCACTTTTAACGGTATCCTGCAAAATATCGGGCGATAAAATATCGGTAGCCTTTCTGTTTTTTCCCACACAAATAAGCATAGACGGCTTACTGTCGTAATCTCTTCCGAAAAAGTCAAGAGTATCGCTTATATCGCTTTTTGCCGCTTCTTCGCCTATTACTATAACTCTGTTATGAGCATAAAGCGGTATGTTTCCGCTTTTAAGCGCAATATTGTTTACGGCTTCGTTTACGGTTTTTCCGTAAGACGAAAATATATATGTTTTATTCGGGCTGTTTCCCTCTCCGTTTGCGGAACCGCTTTGAAGATTGTTTAAAATTTCCACGGTTACTCTTACATCTTCACGGCTTTTGTCTATGCCTATCCCCTGTATTATCATCATATCGGAAAGTTCTGTGCTTAATTTTTCACAACCGCAAAGAGAAAAACAGGAAAGCATCAAAACAAGTAAAACAAAAATACGAAATACTTTTTTCAAGACCGGTTTTCACCTTTCTTTTTATTTTTTAAAAGGTTTACGATTATACAAACAATCGGCACAAACACGACTGTTGAAAAAAAAGTTATACCTCCCGCCACGGGAGAAGAAAAAGCGAAAAATCTGTTTATATCACGGGATATAAAAACACAGACAGCACTTGAAAAAACAAAGCACAATACATACGGCAGATATTTACATTCTTTTTTCACAACATTGTTAAAACATTTTGAAAAACAAAGTATCTGAAAACTCAATGTGCTTACGGCACAAAGCATCCACGAAGACGAAGCCACGGCATCAAGCCTTTCCACAA
This sequence comes from Acutalibacteraceae bacterium, assembly GCA_045641485.1. GTDB lineage: Bacteria > Bacillota > Clostridia > Oscillospirales > Acutalibacteraceae > DTU089. Next base: position 5,186 of record JAZUHA010000041.1, on the reverse strand, counting down.
CTCCCACGCCGACAATGGTGGAAAGTTTATAAAACGGAAAAAGCTGAATATCGGAAAAACCTCCGAGTGTTCCGACAACACAAAACGAAATTAAAACGGTAGTAATAACGGCGGCAAAAAGCCACCAAAAATAGCCTTTTTTAACATTTCCCTCTATATCCGAAACAAAAAGAAGCAGTCCCGAAAGTTCGGCGGGAAAAAAAGCGTAATTTACGGTATCTTTTAAAAATTTTACAAATCCGCCCCGGAAAACCGGTGTGAAATTAAGAAAATCAAGCCTTTTTACTACCGAAACACAAATAACGATTATTATTCCGATAATAACGAAAACCGAAAAAATATTACTCCCCCGAGATAAAGCGGAAATGCCGAAAGATGCTATAGCACAGCATATCGCCGTTATCCCTATTATAAAAACGGTCATATCCGTTTCAAAGAACATTGACGAACTGTAAAACAAATCTATAAGCGAAAGTGTTCTGATTATGCAGGCAAAAAAAGACAGCATATAAATAAACGATACCGCAACAGAAAGAACACGGCTGTTTTCATTTAAAAACGAAAGCGCATCTTTCTTTTCAGATATTTTCACATAATAAAAAAGCGGTATAACCATAACGCAGTCTATCAGTGCAAAAAAAACAGGTCTTATTACGGTATCGGTAGTTCCCGTTTTTACATACGAGCCCGACATATACATAAATATTCCGCTTAACAGCGCAAGATATATTACCGAAAAAAATCCTACTGTCGAGACTTTTGTTTTTTGCAAAACTTCACCTCATTTTCAGTTTGTTTATATCAAAAATTTTGCTTTCAAGCACATCCGTCTGTACCCGTATAAAAGTATCACGCCACATTGATTTACTGTACGGAACGAACGGCGAAAGATAACTTATGCCGTAATCCGTGACGGAAGCAAGGTTCATTAAAAGAAGCGCTCCGAAAGATGTTATGCCGAAAAGCCCCGTTAAACCGCCTATTACAATAAAAACAAGCCTCAGTACGGAAGCAGGCTGATAAAGTTCCGAAGCAACAAGCGAAGTTATTGCCGAAAGCGCCACAACTATAAGCATAGGCGCACCTATAAGCCCCGCCGAAACCGCCGCATCACCTATAACAAGCGCCCCGACAATACTCACGGCGTGACCTACCGCTTTGGGCATTCGTATACCCGCTTCTCTTACACATTCATATATAAGGTGGATAAGAAGCGCTTCGGTAGTTAAAGTAAACAACGTATTACTTTCCATTAAAACTATGCTGTACAGCATATCGTCGGGCAAAAGTTCCTGATGAAAAAGGCAGAGAGCAACAAACAAACCCGGCAAAAGTACACTTATTAAAAAAGCCGAAAACCTTACTATCCGCATAAAAGATGCAAAATAAGCACGGTTGTAATAATCGTCAAGTTCGCTGAAATTTTCAATGAACAAAACGGGAACTACAAGCGCAAACGGTGTGCCGTCTACGATTATACCCACCTTGCCCTCGTTGAGTTTTGCACAGAATGTGTCCGGTCTTTCCGTAAGCCCCACCATAGAAAACATTGTTTTCCTTTTTGTATCAAGGCATTTTCTTAAATACGATGCGCCGTAAATCATATCGAACTCGGCGTTATTAAGACGGGTTTTCACTTCCTCGACAACTTGTTTTTCCGCTTTTTTATCCATATAACAAACGGCTATTCTTGTTTTTCCCGTTTTGCCGATTTCCATTGTTTCAACCTTAAAACTGACGGTACAAAGTCTTTTTCTTACAAGCGTAAGATTTGTTTTTAAAGTTTCCACAAAACCCTCTCTTGAGCCTCTCTCCTGTATCTCCGTTTCCGGCTCGTCGGGTGTTCTTTCGGGAATATCCTGAACTCCCACAACAAGACACTGTGTCTCACCGTCTGCAAATATTACGATATTTCCCCGAAGAATTTCACAAATTGCTTTATCGAGACTGCTTTCTCTTTTGATTTCGGTTACAAAAATAAGATTTTCCACTTGTGACAAAAAATCTTTTTTCGGAAATTTCCCTTTGAAATTCAAAAGAGGTTTTACAACGGATTCCGTAATATTTCTTGAATTTGTAAGTCCGTCGCAGTTTGAAAGAACAAAATTTTTATTTCCGGAAGATATATTTCTTACAATAATATCAAATACATTTATAAATGCTTCTTTTATAATTTCTCCGTTTTTATCTGCGGATATTTTAACGGAGCCGTACTGCGTCTCCGTGATATTTCCGAGATTTATATAAGGTGAGGTTTTCTTTTTCATATATTCACCGCCTTTTTATAACTTTTCCGAAAAAAATCTGAATATACAAATATTTTCAGATAAAAATATTATCGGTGATTTTATGCTGACGACAATTATACGAACAACAATTTTGTATTTATGCGTTATAGCAAGTGTACGGCTTATGGGCAAAAGACAGATAGGAGAACTCCAGCCGACAGAACTTGTTATTACCATTCTGCTTTCCGAAATAGCGGCTATACCGATACAGGATAACAACATTCCTCTTATTAACAGTATTATCCCTTTAATGCTTCTTGTCGGTTTTGAAATAATAACATCGGTAATAAGTTTAAAAAGCGTACATTTCAGAAGACTTACCGACGGTACGCCCGTTATAGTGATAAATAACGGAGAATTGGAACAGAAAAATCTTAAAGAACTGCGAATAACCGCAGATGATGTAATTTCCGCTTTAAGACAGAAAGATGTTTTTAATATAAGCGATGTCGAATATGCCGTAATGGAAACAAACGGCAATATTTCCGTACTTTTAAAACCCGGAAAAAGACCCGTCACTTCGGAAAGCCTTAATAATAAAACAACCGACAGCGGTCTTTTATGCCCCGTTATTACCGACGGGAAAATACTTGAAAGTAATTTTGACAAATGCGCATTTTCTTTAGAAAGGCTTAATAAAGAACTGTCGGAAAATAACATTAAAGCAAAAGATGTTTTACTGATGACGGTAGATAAAAACGGGCAAATCGCATATATTCTCAAGGAGGGAAAACAATGAAACGAATTATTGCGGGAATTTTAATAACCGCCGCCGCTTTATGTATAGGTATAACCTCTTTATTTGTGCAGACAAACACCTGCGACACACTTTGCCGCAGTATAGACGAAACTCTTACCGATTTAAAAAATGAGAATTACGAAGAAGTACAAAAAGACTGCGACTCCGTTTACGGATTATGGACAGACAAAAAAGTGATTTTTCACATTTTTACGGACCATAATGAAATAATAAATCTTGAAATGCAGATGGCAAAACTTCCGCAGAAGAAGACGGATTATAAAAAATTAAAGGAAATACTTCTTGAGTGTGAAAACAACATAAATCATATTAAAAATTCAACTTATCCGTCTTTGGGAAATATTTTTTAAAAAGATATTGAAATTACGCAGAAATGGGTTATAATCAAAGAAAACGGAGTGATGCTTATGGTATGGGTATGGCTTGCGGCGGTTCTTGTTTTTGTGATTATCGAAGCCGCCACGGCGCAACTTGTTACAATATGGTTTGCAATAGGCGCCGTATGTGCTTTTATTGTTTCGGTATTTACGGACAGTCTTGCTCTTCAGATACTTGTATTTGCCGCTGTTTCCGGAGTGGCGCTTATTTTAACACGACCGATAGTCAGAAAATTTACAAATTCCAAAAAAGTTCCGACAAATGCCGATATGTACATAGGTATGCAGGGCATTGTGCTTGAAGATATCAACAATCTTGAATGCACGGGGCTTGTTAAAGTCAAAGGCTCTTTATGGAGCGCCCGTTCTTCCGATGATACGGAAATAGACTCGGGCTCATCTGTAAGAGTTGAAAAAATAGAGGGCGTAAAACTCATAGTTACAAAAATCAATTAACATAAAGGAGAATTTATTATGGATTTACTTACACTTATGGGCGGATTTTCACCTTTCGCATTCGGACTTCTTGCAATTTTCTTTATTTTGCTTTTACTGATAATAGCAAATATTAAAATCGTTCCGCAGTCAAAGGCGTATGTTGTTGAACGCCTCGGCACTTATAAAGAAACTTGGCAGACGGGTTTTCATATTAAAGTTCCGTTTATTGAGAGAGTTGCAAAAGTAGTATCGTTAAAAGAGCAGGTTGTAGACTTTCCTCCCCAGCCCGTTATTACAAAAGATAATGTTACAATGCAGATTGATACGGTCATATTCTTCCAGATAACAGACCCGAAACTTTTCTGCTACGGTGTTGAATACCCCATTTCCGCTATTGAAAATCTGAGTGCAACCACTCTTCGTAACATCATAGGCGAAATGGAACTTGACCACACTCTTACCTCACGTGACACCATAAACGCAAAAATCAGAGGTATTCTTGATGAAGCAACCGACCCTTGGGGTATTAAAGTTAACCGTGTTGAACTTAAAAACATACTTCCTCCCCGTGAAATTCAGGACGCTATGGAAAAACAGATGAAGGCAGAGCGTGAAAGGCGTGAATCCATCCTCCGTGCAGAGGGTGAAAAGGCAAGCCAGGTGCTTGTGGCAGAAGGTAAAAAAGAAGCACAGATACTTGCCGCAGAAGCCGACAAGCAAGCCGCCATTCTTCATGCCGAAGCAGTTAAAGAAGCAAAAATGAGAGAAGCCGAAGGTGAAGCAAACGCCATACTTTCCATACAGAAAGCACAGGCGGAAGGTATTAAAATGATAAATGAAGCCGCACCGTCAAATCAGTATCTTTCACTTAAGGGTATGGAAGCGTTTGAGAAAGCCGCCGACGGCAAAGCAACAAAAATCATTGTTCCCTCCGATTTACAAAACCTCGCAGGCGTAGCGGCGGGAATTAAAGATATCGTCAGGGAATAGTTTTCAGCGTTTAGTTTTTAGCCTGAATAACCGTAGGTTTGTACTTTCATATTCATCTCTTAAACAGAAGTGAATAAGTAATAAAACAATCGGTTTATCGTTTGATTTTAACAGAACGATAAACCGGTTTTTATATTTGTTTAATTGTATCAAAAAGATAAATATGAGCATACAAAGTATCGGTTACCGACACTGAAAACTGAAAACTGATATGTAATGACCGTTTGTCAAGAGAAATTTTGCAAAAAGTCAAAAATTTTTATTGAAATCCGGGAATACCCGGAAAGAGCCTCAGGTAATACAGATTATCGGCATTGGCCACTCTGATATACG
>JAZUHA010000040.1:0-7079 GCA_045641485.1 Acutalibacteraceae bacterium | reverse complement strand
ACATTCCACTCTGTTGCGTGCTCAACACACTTGTGCTCATTTAGTTCTTTTACAAATTCTTTTTCTAATGGGTATCTTCTCATTTTGTATCCGACCTTTCTTTTACTTGACCGGATACATTTTACCATAAATTCGAACTTTTTTCCATTGTCCGTTTTTCAGGGTTTCGAGTTTTACTTCTTGTCTGTTTTTCAGGTACGCTCTCTCAAAATCCTAAAATCACTGTGTCCGTTTTTATGGGTACAGTATACTAAAAACTAAAAACCAAAAACTAAAAACTAAAAACTGTAAAGCAGTCGCCTGATTACCGCAAATTATTTACAGTTTTCCTATTCCGAAAGAATATATATCGGCTTTACCGAGTGTTTCTGCCGAATATTCGCCTATGAGTTCCGCCATTTTTACGAATGAAACAGTTTGCTCATACATAAGCGAAGCGTCAAATTTATCCATTTCGTGATTTTCGCTTTCAACACAGAGGTAATCCGGTGCGGTAACAAGTGCTATCTCGGGAATACCCACATTGAAAAGCGACTGCCCCTCACCGAAGTGCAGAAGATTGTGACCGTGAAGCGTAACGGTACGGACCTTGGTTCTGCCTTTTAAACTTTCAAAATAAATACTGTCCATTACTTTGTTACCGGTGTAAACAACCTCGATATCAACGGGATTTGTGCATTTATAAGTGCCGTAGTAGTCTTTCCACTCCGTACAGCCGAGATGTTCAAGCGTAAGCCCCGCTATGGCTTTCTTATGACCGTCTTTGCCGTCCCAAAGGTCTTTGTGATTATGAAGCCAAAGGGATGTTGACTGATCGCTTACTGCGGCAGGTGCTTTAAAATCGGGCAGTCTGAAATGACCGCATACAAATGCAAAAACAAGTGTTTTTTCGGGTTTATGCTCTTTAAAATATTTCATAAGTGCAAGAAGTGAAATTGCACCGTTTTCCTCAACGCAGTTTACGCCGTCTGTATGAGTGTTAATAATAATCGTTTCGTCTTTATTATTGCCCTCGATTATTGCACTGACGCTTTCGCCTATGGCATTTTTTTCTGTTTCGGCTTGTAAGGTAAGAGTTATTTTATCTTTTCTTTGGCACGCTTCAAGTATTTTTTTACCGTTTGTTTCGTTTACCCACAGTGCAGGTATTCCCTGATAGCCGAGTATAAAGTTCAGGTACTGTCCCTGCACCATTTCGTCGCTCATATCTTCCCATATACAAATTGCCGCCTTAACTCCCATATCCTTTGCAACCTGCAAAAACGGGAACTTTACAAATGCGCTTGCTACGGGACCTTTATAAAATTTTGAAAGTTTAAGGTCTTTCGGAAAGGCATTTTTCTGGTTGAATGCAACGCCCGAATATACGCTTTTAAAGTCTTTTACCTTAATTACGGCAATTTTATCTTTTGCTTTCAGGTAGTTTAGGTGTTTACCGTAAACGGTAACAGGCTCTGCTGTTATGCCGTTTTCATCTGTTTTTCCCGAATATGGGAACGGTGACGAAACGGGGATATCCATATCGCCCTCTTTTGTGTGGATAACTATTGATGAATTTGTTGCCTGCCAGCGGTCAAAGTACCTTATGTCGCTTTGCGGGATAATGCCCATAGATTTAATTTCATCTTTTATGTATTCGATAAAATCGTTATGTGCCTTGCTTCCCGTGGGTCTTGAGCCGAAAGAGTTCATTTTTTGTACGCCTTCAAAAAGACTTTGTTCCGAAAAAGGATAATCTGACATTATTTTCGCTTCCTTAATTTTTATTAAGACGATACTATCACTTTTTAAATTATAAAACAAGTGTTAAATTGTGAATAAAAAAATGAAATCCGCCGATAATCTTCATAAAAGAAAGGCGGATTTTTTATGAATAAAACAAACTCATTGAAAAAAGATAAATTGATTTTAAGTGTTTTGATTATTTTCTTTACATTATATTTTGCGTTTTCCGTTACTTATTTTTGCAATGTTTCCGCTGAAATAAGAGAAGATGTGGTAAGGCTTCATATACTTGCAAACAGCGACAGTGAAGAAGACCAGACTGTTAAACTGAAAGTCCGTGATGCACTCTTAAATAAAAATACCGCTCTTTTAACAGACGGCGTAAATAAGGAAAATGCGGGCGAATATTTTAAAAATTCAAAAGCCGAATTATTGAAAACAGCCGAAAAAACGCTTAAAGAAAACGGGTTTAACTACAAAGCCGATATGGTGCTTTGCCGTGAATACTACCCCACAAGGGAATACGGCGGTCTTACATTTCCCGCAGGAATTTATACATCGGTAAAGATTGTTTTAGGCGAGGGAAAAGGTCATAACTGGTGGTGTGTTATGTTTCCGCCGCTGTGTGTTCCGGCGGCTTGCGGGAAAACGGAAGTAAACAAAAAAGAACTTGACGATTATATTTCCGCAAACGGGAAAAAACTCCTCGAAAGCGGGAAAAAATACAAAGTCAAGTTCAAACTTGCCGAAATTTATGAAAGTATATTTAAAACGGGAAAAAACACGGTAAAAAATCAACCGCGCTGATTACCGCCTCGACGGGGAACGGATGTCCCTCTTTTTGAAGCGGAATTTTTCTTGAGGTCACTCATTTTTTCATCGCTTACCGATTTGAATTTCGCCATCATATCTTCAAACGACATATTTTCGGGCTCGCTTTTTTTCTGACCTGTCCAGACCTGCGGTTTGGGTCTTGCACCTTTATTGGCAAAAGGCTTTTTTGCGCCGTCTTTAGGTGTTTCCTCCGGCGGAAGAGCCTTTTTTATGGAAAGTGCGATTTTACCCTTGTCGTTAATTTCGATAACCTTAACTTTAACAATATCGTTTTCGTTAAGTTTTTCGTGAATGTCATTGATAAATGAATTTGATACCTCGGAAATATGTACCATGCCCGTGGATTTGTCGGGGAGTTCAACGAATGCCCCGAAATTTGTGATGCCCGTTACTTTACCCTCTAAAACAGAACCGATTTCTACTGCCATTAAGCTACCTCTCGTAAAATTTAATTTGCACCCGGTGTGGCATCGTAATACAGACGCTCATCGGGATATGCATAACCCTGTTCTCTGGCACGCTGTTCGATAACGGCATCTTCATCGGTATTTTCAACTTGGGATTCAAGCACGGAATTTTGTTCTTCTTTAATTCTGAGTTCTTCTTCCTTTTGAGATAAAACTTCCTTTTGCCTGTTATAACCGGTTGATTTTTTTGCGATGGAGACAACAAGAAAAAGTACAAAAATCACGGCGATAACCGTAAGAATTAAACTGCGGGGGTTTTTCTTTTCGGTTTTGCCGTTTTTATTTTTTGCCACTTTTTGCCACTCCTTTTTCGCCGTTTATCTTTTTAACATACCTTTTAAATTATATACATATAATTTAATTTTTGGCAAGAGTTTTTTTCGATTTTTTCGTGACTTTTTTTGAGTTTTTTTAAAAAGAACGGCAACTTTCCGAAAAAATTTTCCGAGCAGACCGAAAAAGAGGCGAAAAGGTGCCGAAACAACCTTTTTTATACATTCTCCAGTGCGCTTTATTATCCGTGCAAAGCAGTCGGAAATTTTTATTGCCGCCACACCGAATGTAAAATAATAAATAAGCCAGCCGATAATTTCCCCGAATAAAAAATAAAATCTTATTTCGCCTTTATTGACCGACAGTATAAAAAGAAATGTTGCCACGGCGACAAAAAGAAAGTAAAGAATATCGAAAATTATTACCGCCGCACGGCTTTTCGTGAAAGATATCCGTACCGTTCTTACAATGTCATAAAAGATTCCGAGCAAAAAACCGAGTCCTAAAGACAGCAGAAAAAGGTTTACCTGGTTTTTTTGGTCAAACGAATACATCAGCGAAACACCTTATTAAAAAACCCCGTATTTCCCGATGAGTTGTCGGTATAATTTAAGGAGTTTATACTGCCCTCTACAGCCGCTTCGCCTATTTCAAGCGACAGCCCCGTTATATGCAGATGTTCCCCCTTTAATGTTAATGCTCCGAGTGAAGTGCGTAAGTTTACGGTACTTTCGTCAAAACTTATTACTTCCGTAACTCCCGATATCGAAAGTTTTTTTCTGTCTTCAAGTATGCAGTTCTGCGGCGAATTGATTGTCTTTTTTTCTTCTTGCATATAAATTCCTCCCTTTTAATTTATGCAGAAAAAAAGCAATATATAAGCGGAAATTTCGCTTTTTGATACAATTGCTGCCGTATCAGAAAAAATTATAAATCGAAAGCGGAATTTGCTGTTGAATTTTACGAAAAATAATATATAATATAATTACGAAGAATTTGAGGTGGTTTTATGCCGAATATTAAGCCGGTATCTGATTTGAGAAATTATAATGAGGTTTTACACGATATTGCGGTAGGCGAGCCTGTTTTTTTAACAAAAAACGGCAGAGGTCGTTATGCTATTCTTGATATTGAAGAATATGAAAAGACAATGGCAATATTAAAACTGTTCGGCGAATTGTCAAAGGGCGAACAATCCGGCAAAAAAAACGGTTTTAAAACTTTGTCTGAAGTGGAAAAAATATTAGGTGTTCAAAATGAGTAAAATAGTATTTTCGGATGAGGCTGTAAACGATCTGAAAGAGATAAAAGCATATATTTCAGAGGACTTGTGTAATGAAATTGCAGCAAAAAATACTGTTTCCGAAATAATAAAGCAAATCGGCATTCTTGAGCGTTTTCCTAATACGGGAACACTTCTTTCATCAATTATTAAGGTCGATACAGATTATCGTTTTTTGATTTGCGGTAATTATACGGCATTTTATAAAACAGACAGCAGTAATGTGTATATTATGCGAATTCTTTACGGAAAACGGGATTTTATGCGTTGTATATTTAAATAACTGAAATAAAAAGTGACTGTCGCATTCGGATACAAATGCGACAGCCGCTTGTTATTTTATTTTTGTAATCTTGTCTTTCTTAACAAGATAAACATTTTCGCTTATATCCATCAGCGGTTTATCGTTTACGGAATCTGTATAAAAGTTTTCTATTTTTCCGTCGGGGAATTCCTCAAAAAAGGCTTTTACTTTGTTTTCCCTGAAACAAAGGCGTGTGATTTCGCCCGTTTTTGTATCCATAACCGTTGAAATATACTTTTTTATTTTAAGTCTTTTACATATTTCTTTCATGGAAAAATCGGGCGAGCAGGTTATTATTACATCATCGGGGGTTCTGATGTCAAAATACCACGGTTTTATGTTTTTTGCATGAATGTTCCAGAATTTTTCGGTATCGGTTTTTAAGAGTTCGGGTGTCATATTCTTTTTAAAATATTCGGTAACCTGTTTCCCGTACATACTTAAAGCATCTTCAACAGACATTTTTCCCTGTTTGTATTTTAAAAGCGCAATACAGACATCGGGAATGTTTTTTAAAAGAGAACGGTCTTTTTTTAAGTAGAATTTAAAAAAGTCCAATGCACTTTCACCGTCATATATTGTGTTGTCAAAATCAAAAACATTCATATATTTTCCCTCTCTTTAAAAGTGACGGAGGAAACGAACTTTTTCCATTTCGGGGCGGCAATAGCCGTTAAAATGAGTGCGGCGACACAAAGTCCCACCCAGACTGCGGCGGTGCCCGTCCAGCCGATTTTGTCGGAAATAACGCCGAATCCGTAAGATGCGGCGGCACAGCCGACATAGGCGGAGGCATTCATAATACCCGTAACGGTAGCCGTTCTGCCATAGGGAGCGAAGCGTATCGGAAGGAGTGTGATTATCATATAGTTATATGTGTGCATGGCGGTTGTGGTAACGGCAAGAAGTACCACACACAGAATAACGGGCATACTTTTCATAAATATTATACCGGTAAGCGGAATGAGTGAAAACAGAAGTATTGCACACCCGGTTTTGATTTCGTCGCTTTTAAACACTTTTTTGTATATCGGTGTAATGATATATGCGCCGGAAAGGTTTACTATCGGAAGAATTACGGAAATAAATATAGAGAATGAAACGCTTGTGTTATAGATTTCCTCAATCATTGTGGGAACCCAGGTTGTTATGCCCTCTTTAATTGCACCGTGTATGGCATCTGCCGGGAGGATTATGATTATTCCGCCTGCAAGCAAGAGCGGAAAGAGTTTGATTTTATCTTTTACGGAAGTTTCTTTTTTGATGTTTTGCGGTAAAGGTATTTCACGGTATGTAATTTCTTTTTTTGCTTTTAAATACACAATAATAAAGAAAACGAGAGCCACGGTAAGAACGAAAGCGGAACTGAAAAATACCGTTTTCCAGTTTGAATATTTAACCGAAAGGGAAGCAATAAGGTATGCCGCAACCGTGCCGATGGGTAAAGTTGCGGTAATGTTAAGACACGCTTTACTCCTCATACCGTCGTTTATGATATTTGCAAGAATTTTAAGTATAGCCGCCCATAAAAGCGAAAGAGCAAATCCGTTAAAACCCCACACTACAGCCATTTGAACATTGCTTGTACAAAAGGTTATAACCACATTAGCAACAGCCGAGAGCGAAAGTCCCGTTATTATCATCTTAAACGCCGAAAGTTTATCGCCCAAAAGACCGTTGATAATCTGGAAACCGCCGTAAACAAAAAAGAATGCAGAGCCGATTAAACCGCCCTCGCTTTTTGAAAAAAGTCCGCTTTCTATAATGGCGGGGAGTGCTGCGGAATAATCTATTCTGCCGACATACGATGCTGTGTATGCAAGGAAGCATGCGAAAAAAACAAGTTTTGAAAGTCTTCTGTTATCAAGATATGGTTGAGTTTTCATTATATATGCCTCACAACAAAAATATGGTACATATTTTATTATTTTTTCTTCGTTATGTCAACCGACCTTTAAGGTTTATTTATTCTTCAATTAATTCTATAATTCTTTTATTATTCTTTTCTGCATATTTAAGTGCTGTATATGCACCTCCGTTTTTTCGGAAAACACCTGAAAGAATAACCGAGGATTGCTGTATCATCCATTCATTTCGTTTTGTTATGGCGGCTTTATAATAACAACCGTAAAGTTCATCGGGTATTAAAATATCATCAAATAAAGCTGCATAATATTCTTTAGAAACATTTAAT
>JAZUHA010000039.1:0-1983 GCA_045641485.1 Acutalibacteraceae bacterium | reverse complement strand
TACAAATACAATATAGCATTTTTTTCCTATGAAATCAAGGGTTTTCGGCCGTTTTCCTCTGCAATTTCGGAATTTCGGAAAAACTAAAAACTAAAATCTAAAAACTAAATCCCGTTGACAAACGGAATTTTCGTGCTATAATAATAACAGAAAGGCAACCGATAGACGGTTAGCCCGAAAGTTCAGTTAAAAATAATCGCCAAACTTTGCGGGTTCGGGCGGTTATTTTTTTATGCTTAATATGTAGCCGGTAACTATAACAAGGACTAATACCAATAAAAAGTAATATTCCATAGCATCACCCCCTTGTTGTCAAGAGGGCAAATGCCCTCTTTTGAATGAGGGCTAACCGTCCACCGTTATGGTCACCTTTCCGGGTGCTTTTCAGCACCGATAAAATTCTATCATATCAGACCGTTTTTCTCAATTCGTATTCGGTTTTCGATTTTCGATTTTCAAAACTTGAAAAATAATAAACATTGTGATACAATATTACGGTTAAATTGTATGTTTTCGGGCAATATATTTGCGGTGATTATTATGAATAAGGATTTTTCGTTTTTTACTGCAGCCAACCCGAAAGAAAACAATGATAATTCAAATGACGGCGACTATGATGAAACAAAAGAAACCGATAACGATAATTCCTTTGACGGTAGTGTTACCGTAAAAAAAGGAAACAGTTATTTTCATTGCCTTACCGTTATCGGGCAGGTGGAAGGGCATTATAACCTGCCGTCTCAATCAAAAACAACAAAATATGAGCATATTATTCCCCGTATTGTCGCAGTGGAGGAAAACCCGGATATTTCGGGACTTCTTGTAATTCTCAATACCGTAGGCGGAGATATAGAAGCGGGTCTTGCCATAGCGGAACTTATAGCCGGTATGAAAAAACCGTCTGTTTCTCTCGTTCTCGGCGGCGGTCACTCAATAGGTATTCCGCTTGCCGTGTCGGCAAACCGTTCTTTTATTGTGCCGTCTGCATCTATGACGGTTCACCCCGTAAGAATGAACGGACTTGTTGTCGGCGTTCCGCAGACACTTCTTTATTTAAAGAAAGTGGAGGAAAGGGTAGTTAATTTCGTGGCGAGAAATTCCTCCGTTACACCGAAAAGATTCAGGGAACTTATGCTTAACAATAATGAACTCATTTCCGATTTCGGTACTGTTCTCGGTGGATTGGAGGCAGTAAATGAGGGGCTTATAGACCGTGTGGGCGGTTTGAGTGATGCTCTCGACTGTCTCGATGCGCTATCCAAAAATAAATATTGACGGGAGTTTTTTTCGTGGCGGATATAATAAAGGCTTTTTTTATGGGGCTTCTTCAGGGTGTAACCGAGTTTTTGCCTGTTTCAAGCAGCGGTCACCTTTCACTGTTCAATCATATTTTCAAAACATCGTTCGGTGCCGACGGGCTGTTTTCGTCAATGCTTCACGTAGGTACGCTTGTTGCGATACTTGTATATTTTTATAAGCCGATATATGAACTGTTTTGTGAGTTTATCGAGTGTATAAAAGATATAAAAGATAAAAAGTTTTCACTTAACCTTAAAAAGATGAATCCCGTAAGAAGAATGCTTTTTATGTTCATAATTTCCTGTGTACTGCTTCTTTTATTGCTTTTGCCCGTCGGCGGCGGTAAATCTTTAATGGAGGCTGTCGAAGTGTTTTCAACCGATAAAAGCATACTTGCCGAGGGTATATGTTTTGTCATAACGGGATTTTTACTTCTTTTCGGTTCGGCTGTTACATACAATACAACAAAATTTCGCAAAATTTCTCCGTTTTCGGCATTTGTTATAGGTATAGCACAGTTCTTTGCCGCATGTTTTCCGGGAATTTCACGCTCCGGCTCCACAATAGCCGCCGGTCTTTGTTGCAAAGTGTCAAAAAAGAATATGATAAGGTACTCCTTTATATTAAGCGTGCCTGCGGTACTTGCAAGCGGACTTTCGGAGTTTAAAGATGCACTTTCACAGG
>JAZUHA010000038.1:0-2671 GCA_045641485.1 Acutalibacteraceae bacterium | reverse complement strand
GATATCTGCCTTTTAAGTCTTCTTCTACGGCGTAAACGGAAAGTGTAACACGGTAAGTGTATTTGCCGTCTTCAAATTTCTCGGCAACAACACGGTATTCCGTTTCTGTATTGAAAGTATATTTAAAAGTGAAACCGCCTTTTTCATCGCATATAGCGGTTATTTCACCGGCATCAGCCGTTTTCGGACTGCGTTCGGGCGCACCGCCTTTGTAGCCGACAATTTTTATTTTATATTCATTACCCGGCGTGAACTCTTTGCGGTAGCCGTTGTTTACAAGATGTAAAGTTACTTCTTTGCCGACTACGAGTACTTTCGGGTATATGTCAAAATTACAAAGCGTTTCGCTTCTCGGAAATTTAACCATTTTATTTGCTTCCTTTCTGTTTTTCGTTTAACTTCTTTAAAAATTCCGTTTTCCAGAATTCATAATTCTCTTCGGGTATATCGGGATTGCCTTTAGAATACGACGGCAAAAGCATATCTCCCGCAACATTTTTATCTGTGCAGGCGGTGTCGTTTTTAAAAGGTTCTCTTTCTTCCTTATTTCTGAAATTCGGTAAACTTACGGGAGTACCGCCGTTAAGCACACTTCTGTAACCGAGTATGCCCGGGAAGAACATATCGAGTGCCTCATATACATCAATTACTTCCGCATCTTTGTCGCCTAAAAGCCTTTCGCAGAAGAAATACATTGTATAGAAGTCAGAGCCGCCGTGACCTGATTTTTCGGAGAGTTCCGAAAGTTCGTCTTTTGCTTCGCCTGCAAATGTATAATGCTCTTTTTTCTCGGGGAATGCTACATCGGTATCGTCATATTCATAATATATTTTACCTACGCCGCCGTTATCCGTGATTTCTCTTGCGCTTTCGGCGGTGCCTTTTTCACCGTAAACGGAGTACCATATAGAACACTTACTGCAGCCCACACCGTGAACGCTTTTAATTACTGCGCCGTTTTCGAGTGTAATCATCTCAACCGCCGTGTGTCCTGCTTTTGCGCCCATTCTTTCCATTCTTTTATTAAACGGCATTTCAAAGCAGGTTACGCTTACGGGGCGAAGACCGGATATATGAACAAGCGGACCTATCGAATGTGTGCAGTAAAACGAAGCGTACATATTGTTTCGCCAATGTTCGGGGTTGCCTTGGGTTATGTTATCCCAGATAGACTCACAGTTGTGAAGATATTCGCCCTCGCCGTATTCAAATTCACCGAGTAAGCCTGCTTTAAACATTCTTCTCATCTGACGGGGAGCGGGCATAAAGCAGTAGTTTTCGGCATAAGCGTAAAGTCTGCCTGTTTTTTCTACACATTCGCAAAGTTCAACCGCTTCTTTCATAGTCTGAACGGGTAAAACCTCGCTTAATACATCAAGCCCCGCTTCCATACAGCGTATGGCAAAAGGTGCGTGTTCAGTCGCATAATTTGCAAGTATAACGGCATCCATATCGTGCTTGATAAACTCGTCAAAATCGGTATAAAAGGCAACATCGTCGCTTATTTCGGGGTCATTGCGAAGTTCGTCAAGTGACGGTACAAATTTATCGCATACCGCAACAAGTTTTGCGTTACCGGCTGTTTTGCAGTAGTTTATCATTGTTTTTCCTCTGCCTGCACCGAAAACGCCTATGCGCACTTTTCTTTCGTCTTTATCCCAACCCATTTTGTGAAGAGTTTTTATATATTTACCGTTTTCGTCTAACATATCAAGAGTATCAACACCGAGCCCGGCAAGAACGGATTCCCAACGTTGAGTCATACCGATATCGTAGTCAACGGCTTTAAATCCTGCATTTATATAGCCCTTAACAGCGCCTTTACGCCATTCATCGGTGGTAAGATGAATAATATCGGCATTGCGGTTTTTCAGAATGTTTACGGCGAAAGAGTTTAGATATTTTACAAGACCTTTTCCCCTGTATTCGGTTTTCATTCCCACCATGTGAAGTTCGCCTTCATTTTCGGGGTGCAAAACAGCAGTGGCTGTCGCTATATGTTCACCGTTGTAATCAAGAAAGATAACATCGTTTTCGGGTGTCACATCATCGTGTTCAAGAATTATACTGTCGAATGTTTCTGTTCCTTCATTGTCACCTATAAGCCCGTTTTTACAGCATTCCACCCAAGCCTGTTTATCCTCTGGGGATTTGTAAAATGAAAAAGAATAGCCGTCGGGGAGTGCGTATTCTTTGGTTTCGGTGCCTTTGAGCCAATACATTTTAAGTTGTTCCATAATTTGCCTCCGTGGTTTTGTCTGTCATATTAAAGTGAAGCGTACCGCCTTTTAAAAGTAAACTTGCACTTATTTTAAAATCTTTAATTTTTTTACCGTTAAAATCAACGGATTTTACATATATGTTTTTATCGGAGTTGTTTTCGACTGTGATTTTTAAAGTGTTGCCGTTAAATAAATCTACACTTGCACCGTCAATAAACGGGGAGCCTATAAGGAATAAATCCTGCCCGGCAACGGGAAAAATACCCAAAGCGGCAAAAACATAATAAGATGATAAAGCGCCCGTGTCGTTGTTTCCGGGAATACCGCCCTTGCCCGTAGTAAACATATATTTCATACCCGCTCTTAAAATTTCGCAGGTTCTGTCGTGGCGGTCTGCATATATGTAAGAAAACGGCGCTTCGGTGTCGGATTCGTTGAAGTCGGAGGCC
>JAZUHA010000037.1:0-9742 GCA_045641485.1 Acutalibacteraceae bacterium | reverse complement strand
AACTGAAGGAATAACAGGAAGAAGTGCTCTCTCTGCGAGTGCACCGTGACCGATTTCGCGGCGTCCGGGGCCTCTGCTGGGCTTTGTCTCGCCTACTGAATATGAGGGGAAGTTGTAGTGATGGATATATCTCTTTTCCTCTTCCTCATCAATACCGTCAAGAACTTGAGCATCTCTTGCCGTACCGAGAGTGGTAACGGAAAGAACCTGAGTCTGACCTCTTGTGAACATACCCGAGCCGTGAACACGGGAAAGCAGGTCAATCTGTGCATTAAGCGGACGAATTTCATCAATACCTCTGCCGTCTACACGCTTGCCTTCATCAAGGAGCCAGCGGCGAACAACAAATTTTTGCAATTTGTAAAGGCAGTCGTCGATTTTTTCTGCTTCCTCGGGGAATTTTTCTTCAAATTCCCCGTGAACTTTTTCATATACGGGTTTAAGTCTTTCGTCACGGATGCGTTTGTCGTCTGTATCGAGTGCGGCTTTAACATCGTCAATGGCAAATGCTTTAACCGCCTCAAAAAGTTCCTCTGACGGGTCGTTTGACTCAAAGGGGATTTTTTCTTTGCCGACTTCCTCAACGATTGATTTAATAAATTCAACAATCTTTTTATTTTCTTCGTGGGCAAACATAATACCCTCAAACATTACTTCATTGCTGATTTCATTTGCACCTGCTTCAATCATGGCAACAAGGCTGTCGGTAGAAGCAACGGTAACGGTCATTTCTGTTTTTTCACGCTCTGCAAGTGTGGGGTTAATTACATATTTGCCGTCTACAAGACCGAGTGAAACGCTTGAAACGGGACCGTCCCACGGAATTTCGGAAATTGCAAGTGCAGCGGAAACGCCCCAGAGTGCGGCAATTTCGGGAGAGCAGTCGGGATCAACGGACATAACCGTTGCAACAACGGAAACATCGTTTCTCATATCTTTCGGGAAAAGGGGGCGTATAGGTCTGTCAATAACACGGGAAGTAAGAACAGCCTTTTCGGAAGCCTTACCCTCTCGTCTGCCGAAAGAACCGGGAATTTTACCTACGGAATAAAGTTTTTCTTCAAAATCAACTGAAAGCGGGAAGAAATCAACGCCTTCACGGGGCTTGTCTGCCATTGTGGCGGTACAAAGAACTTCTGTTTCACCGTAGCGGACAAGTACTGCACCGTTTGCAAGTTGTGCCATTTTGCCGGTTTCCATGGTAAGTTTTCTGCCGGCAACTTCTGTTTCAAATACTTTGAAATCTTTAAACATTTTTTTACCTCTTTCTTCCGCATAATCGGTTTAGCAACAAAGAAAGAAACGCAAAAATGTATGTCTTTCTTTATCGCTAAAACCAACAGCAGCGGATATTTTTAAATTTTTAAGCGTAATGAAGGCGGTTTTTGTTTTTTAAAAACCGTGAAACGGGGCAAACGGTGTTCCGCTTGCCCCGAATAGTGCAATTATTTACGAAGACCGAGGCGTGCAACGATAGCACGGTAACGCTCGATATCGGTTTTCTGAAGGTAAGCGAGAAGGTTTCTTCTGTGACCTACCATTTTAAGAAGACCGCGGCGTGAATGATGGTCTTTTTTGTTCAATTTAAGATGCTCGTTAAGGTCGTTGATTCTTTTTGTAAGAACAGCAATCTGAACTTCGGGAGAACCTGTGTCGCCCTCGTGAGTAGCATACTCTTTAATAATTGCCTGTTTTTCTGCCTGTGTCATAATTATCACCTCATAATTTATTACCGAATAACCCAGACGAACGGCAGGTGATGTGCTTTTTTCGGCAAAGCCGTAAGCGTGCTCCGTACCCCGAGTTATAAGGACTAACGAATTGTATCACAATTTACCTGATTTGTAAAGTGATTTTTAAAAATTATTCTTCTTCGCCGCAATCGCAGTCACAATCACATTCACAATCGCAATCATCAAACTCTATATCAAGTTCAAGTTTTTCACCGCAAGCGGGGCACTCGATATATTCTTCGTCAAACATATCCTCGTCAAGATAAATGGTTTCACCGCAGGAAGGGCATTCAACTTCATATATCTCGTCGTCTACGGCATTGCATCCGCATTCGCAATCGGGGTCGCAATCACAGTCGGGACCGCAACCGCAACTGCAGCAGTTATCATCGTCGTAATCATAAACCTGTGATTCAACATCTGCAAGTGCTTCGTCAACTTCCTCGATGTATTCCTCTGCTTCTGCAAGGTCCTCATCAATTTCGTTAACCGTAAGAGCCATTTCTTCAAGAAGTTCAAGAAGACCGCTTATGAATTTTTCTTTCATGGGTTCTGCGCTTAAATCAATGCCTTCCTTTAAACCTTTAAGGTAAGCAACTTTTTCTGTAAGAGTCATGGGAAAAATCCTCCTTAAAATAAATTATGCTCTTGAAAGATATTCGCCTGTTCTTGTGTCGATGTTGATGGCTTCGCCCTCATCAATGAAAAGGGGAACTTTAATCTCGGCACCTGTTTCAAGAACAGCGGGTTTTGTGGCGTTTGTAGCTGTATTGCCTGCAAAGCCGGGATCGGTTTTTGTAACCGTAAGAGTAACGAATGTAGGCGGCTCAAGACCGAAAACATTGCCTTTATATGAAAGAACTTTACAAACCATATTTTCTTTTACGAATTTAAAACTGTCACCGAGAACGCTTCCGTCGATGGGAACCATATCATAAGTTTCGGGATCCATAAAGTAGTAAAGACCGCCGTCTTCATAAGAATATTCCATATCTTTTCTCTCAACAAAAGCGGTGGGGAACTTGTCCGTGGGGCTGAAAGTTTTTTCAACAACACTGCCGTTAATAACGTCACGGATTTTTGTGCGGACAAATGCTGCGCCCTTACCGGGTTTAACGTGCTGGAACTCGATAATGGAATAAACCTTGCCTTCCATTTCAAAAGTTACACCGTTTCTGAAATCACCTGCTGAAACCATAAAAATAATCCTCCGAAAATTTTAGATTTTAAAATTTATTATTTTAACACTTTAATTTTATACCATAAACATCATATTTTCAAGTGTTTTTTGAAAATTGCCTTTTAAAGCGAAAAACTTATTTTTCTTCTTTTTCTTTAAGTGCTATGCCGAGGTCGTCAAGCTGAAGTTTATCAACAGTTGCCGGGCATTCCGTCATAGGTTCGGAAGCGTTCTGTACTTTCGGGAAAGCCACAACATCACGGAGACTGTCGGCTTTCACAAGTTGCATAACAAGCCTGTCAAGACCGATACCCATACCGCCGTGCGGAGGAGGACCGAACTTGAATGCATCAAGAAGATAGCCGAATTTAGCATAGGCTTCCTCATCGGAAAGACCGAGGAGCGAGAAAATTCTGCTCTGGAGTTCGGGGTCTGTAATTCTTATTGAGCCCGACGAAAGTTCAATGCCGTTAAGAACAAGGTCATACGCCTTTGCACGGACTTTTGCTTTATCTGTTTCAAGATACGGCAGACACTCGTCAAGCGGAGCGGTAAAGGGATGGTGCATGGCAACGAATGTCTGTAAGTCTTCATCCCAGTCAAAGAACGGGAACTCTACTATCCACAAAAGTTCATAACCGTCACCGATAACGCCGAGGCGTTTACCTGTTTCGTTACGCAAGGCACCGAGTGTTGAAAGAACAAGGTTGTTCTTTGCATCTGCAATGATGAATACAACATCGCCTTTTTCTGCACCTGCTGCATCTAAAATCGCTTTCATTTCATCTTCCGTCATAAACTTTGCAAAAGATGAAGCAATGCCGTCATCGGTAAGTCTTATCCAGGCAAGACCTTTTGCGCCGATACCTTTTACAAATTCGGTAAGTTTGTCAAGTTCTTTTCTTGTATAAGTTTTAACGGCATCTTTGGCGGTAATACCTCTTACCGAGCCGCCGCCCGCAACTGCCGAAGAAAATACGGAAAATCCGCAATCCTTAACGATATCGGTAATGTCGAAAATTTCCATGCCGAAACGAAGGTCGGGCTTGTCACTGCCGTATTTTTCCATAGCCTCTTTATATGTGAGTCTTCTTAACGGGAGTTTAATATCCATACCGAGCGTTTCTTTAAACACTCTTGCCATATAGCCCTCAATCATATTAAGAACATCTTCCATATCCACAAAGGACATTTCAAGGTCAATCTGTGTAAATTCGGGCTGTCTGTCTGCTCTCAAGTCCTCATCACGGAAGCAACGGGCAATCTGCATATAGCGGTCAAAACCGGCTACCATTGAAAGTTGTTTGTAAAGCTGGGGTGACTGCGGAAGTGCATAGAAACTGCCGTTGTGAATACGGCTCGGAACAAGAAAGTCCCTTGCGCCTTCCGGTGTGGAGCGTATAAGCATGGGAGTTTCTATCTCGATAAATCCGTTTTCGTCAAAATAGTCACGGGTGATTTTTGCGATTTTGTGACGGAACAGAATGTTTTTCTGCAAGTCGGGGCGGCGAAGGTCAAGATAGCGGTATTTAAGTCTTGTAAGTTCTGCCGTGTTGGAGTTTTCAACAATATCAAAAGGCGGAGTTTCGCTTTTTGAAAGTACACGCAGGTCTTTTACATCTATCTCGATATCGCCTGTGGGGATTTCGGCGTTTTTGGAAGAACGCTCTCTTACAACACCTTTTGCCATAAGTACATATTCGCTTCTTACCGCAAAAGCCTTGTCGAAAATTTCTTTTTCTGTATTATCGTCAAATGCAAGCTGAACTATACCCGTTCTGTCACGAAGATCAATAAAAATAAGCGAACCGAGGTCACGCTGTTTTGCAACCCAACCGCAAACAACAACCTCTTTGCCCTCATCTGCGGCTCTTAAATCACCGCAGTACGAAGTTCTTTTTAAACCGTTCATATTATCCATAATAAAAATCCTTTCCGAAAAGGTTTATTTAATATCAACTTTGTTTTTAACTATTGCCGTAATCGGGAAGTGCATAAGTATACCGGCAACTACCTGCAAAAGCGGAGTGAACATTGTTATTCTTATATAGCCTTTGCCGAGATATGTCATAACATTCGATGTGAAATAAAGCGTATTTTCACCGATTACTATACCCATATTCCAAAGACTTCCGATTTTTGAAGTTATTCCGTAAACGATACCGGCAACCGCAAAGAAAATAACAACGGCGCCGAATTTTCCGAACTTTGAAATCGGAGCAACATTTGAAAGCGATATTGCAAGATATATGCTTTGAACAAAAACAAGTATAACCGAAGCAAAGCATATACAGAAAATTACCGCCGAGATAAACATGGAGAAAAATGACGGCATACCGAGTATTGTAAGTATTCCTTCGGCAGACTCCGCCAGTTCTTCACCCATAATATCCGAAAGTTGCGAAACACCGAGCACAAGAGAACCTATAAACAACCCGTATGCCACGAATATCCAGATAAGTCCAGTTACGGTTTTGGAAAGAACAAGTGAACTTGTTTTAACGGGAAGCGTAAGCGAAAGATAGCCTGCTCTGCCGAAAAGCGTATCGGAAAACATTATTGCAACGGTAATAAGAGCAATAAGGCTTGTAAAGAACAAAACAACCATAACAAGGAGTACTGCTATTACTTTTGTTACATCACTTTTTGAAAAGAGTGCAAGTCCTTCGGCAACAGCCGCAACTATTATTGATACAAGATAAACCGTGGAAACAAGATGCCACTGTGCTTTTAAATCGTTTTTAAGTAATTTACCAAACATTGCGGAAAACCTCCTTGAATACATCTTCTATTGATTTTCCTCCGGCTGTAAGCTGTGCGGTACTCTCGTTTACAAGAACATTTCCGCCGCCGATAAACAGAGCATGAGTAAACATGGACTGCAAATCGTTTATTAAATGAGTAGACATAAGAATTGTGGAGTTTTCGGCGTAGTTCTTCATAATAAAATCAAGTATCTGAGAACGGGTTGCCGGGTCAACACCGCCCATAGGTTCGTCAAGCATATAAAGACGGGCGTTTCTTGACATTACAAGAGTTAAAAGAAGTTTTTCCTGCATACCCTTTGACATGGTTTTTGATTTTTGTTTAAGCGGAAGCCCGAAACGGTTAATCATATCAAGAGCCTTGTTTTTGTCAAAATCAGAAAAGAAATCCGCAAAATAATCTACGGCATCAATATTTCTCATCCAGTTGTGAACAAAAGTCTGTTCAGGAAGATATGCGCAGAAAGATTTTGTCTTTTCGCCGGGAACTTCGCCGCATATGCGGATATCGCCTTTGTAGTCATGAATAAGCCCCGTAAGGATTTTCATAAGAGTTGTTTTTCCGCAGCCGTTAGGTCCGAAAAGACCTATTATTTCACCCTCCGGAAGCGAAAAAGTCATATCGTTTAAAACCTGATGTTTACCGTAGCTTTTGTTAAGCCCCGACACGGTAATAATGTTTTCTTCCATTTTTTACCTCCGATTTATTTTAACTGAAATATATTCAGTAACCTGACATATTATTTTACACCCGACTTTTTAATTAGTCAAGATAATGTTTTGCATACTGTACTCCGTAATAGATGAAATGTGCAAAAGCCGTGTTGAAAACACAGAAAAATGTGTTATACTGATAATCATGTGAAATGTTTGTAATTCTTTAAAGCGAAAAGCAAACAAATACTTAATTTAACAAAACAAAGCGAAGACAGAAAGCCCCTTATATTATGTCCGGACTTGATAACAGCGCATTCTCACAAAAATCGGCTATCGGTTTTATCTTGTGAGAAAAGTCTCGGAATTTTCATAAAAAACCGTTGTAAATAACCGGAGGCAGAAATGAACTATTTTGAAAATTATGTTTCAAACACGTTGGCGGCAAGTGCCAATCAGTATTTTTTTATAAACGAAAATGAAAACGAGATTTTTACCGGCAGAGTGTTTTATAAGGTTTTTGCGGGCGGCAGATACAATTATTCGTTTTTGTTTTCCAATACAATAGACAGCACTTATTCCGACGGGGAAAAAAGTCACAAAAATCTTATATGTGACAAATGGACTATACACAGTGCCTCTGTCTGTGTTTTTGATTACTGTGATATGGCTTCATTTTCGGGTGAAACCGAATTTATACCGTTGAAATTTGACGGAAAAACCGAAAAAACCGTAAATCCGGGTGAGTTATTTACAAGTGATCCCGTAACTCTCAATACCGAAAAAGACCGATATATTTGTGTTGAAGTATCTTTCAGCGGAAA
Source organism: Acutalibacteraceae bacterium (assembly GCA_045641485.1). GTDB lineage: Bacteria > Bacillota > Clostridia > Oscillospirales > Acutalibacteraceae > DTU089. The sequence continues at coordinate 2,586 of JAZUHA010000037.1, read as the reverse complement.
GATGATACCTTATCACGAAGAAACCGTAATACCGACTTTTCTTTTTAAAGACGGCAAATGGATTCACTCCAATAAAGTGGTTTTTCCCTCTATGATAGGGTGTGACAGAAAAGTTAAAAAGCGCATTGCGTTTTTCGGAGATTCCATTACACAGGGAATAGGTCCCGAACCGAACTCATATAAGCATTGGAATGCAGTTCTCTCGGAAAAACTCGGTACAGATTATTCATTTTGGAATCTCGGCATAGGTTATGCCCGTGCAGACGACGGTGCAAGCGGCGGTGTATGGATGAGCAAGGCAAAACAAAACGATATTGCCGTTGTCTGCTTTGGTGTAAACGATATAGGGCAGGGATTTTCCGAAGAAAAAATTAAAGAAAATCTTTTAATAATTGTTAAAGGACTTAAAGAAAGCGGTTTAACCGTACTCCTCCAAAGTATTCCCCCGTTCTGCTACGAAGGTGAAAAGAAAACGATTTGGGAAAATGTAAATAAATATATTTTAACTGAATTGTCCGTTTACTGCGATGCTGTTTTTGATGTTGTTCCATTTCTCGGTGAAAGCAAAGAGTTTCCGCAAAACCCGAAATACGGCGGTCATCCCGATGAAACGGGCAGTAAAATCTGGGCGGAAGCGTTATTTTCAACGATTAACAAGTTTCTTTGATGCCGCTGTTTTATTTTTGGTTTTTGTAATCTGTTCCGAATAGTTGTATTTTTTATAATTTTGATATATAATCCCAATAAAAACAAAGGAGAAACTTTGTGTCTGTACTCAAATGTGAGATGTGCGGTGCCGATTTGGTTAAATCCGCCGAAGAGAATGTTTTTATATGTCCGTACTGCGGTTCAAGGCAAACTTTACTGCTGACTGCAGATGATATGGATTTCGGTACCGCTAACTTAAGCGATGCCGAAATTGCCGATAATTTACTTAAAAGAGTTTTTGTTTTCCTTGAATACGGCGAATGGGATTCGGCAGTGAAATATGCAAACAGGGTACTTGATGTAAATGCGGAAAATCCGAAAGCATATCTCGGTTTGCTTTTGGCGGAACACAGGGTACACAAAAAAGAAGATTTAAAAAACAGTTTTACTCCGTTCAAAAATGACGGTAATTATAAAAAACTTATAAAATATTGCGATGAGAATTTAGCACGGGAGTTAGATGATTATTCGGATAAGATAAGTGATAATATTTTAATAAAACAAAAAAAGTCTGTGTATTTTAAGGGAATAAATTATCTTGAAAATGCAAAATCTCCCGATGATTTTAAAAAAGCAACAGAATGCTTCAGGGAAATTCCCGAATATCTTGATTCCGTTGAAAAAATCGAAGAGTGCTTAAATAAAGAAAAAGAATATATTGAAATGAGCAGGCTCTTTTTAAAGGAAAAGGGCAAACAGACAATGTATATTACACGGCACCCGATTTCGGCAGGCTTCAATCATTCGGTTGCTTTAAAAAAAGACGGCACCGCAGTTGCTGCAGGCGGTAATTATGACGGCGAGTGCGATTTGTCGGACTGGTCGGAAATTATATCTGTTTCGGCGGGCTTTGACTGTTCTGTCGGTCTTAAAACAGACGGCACGGTTGTGGCAACCGGTGAAAACAATTACGGTGAATGTGATGTTGAAAGTTGGAGTGATATCATATCTGTTTCAACAGGTCTTCATCTTACAGCCGGACTCAAATCCGACGGAACTCTTGTTTCAACGGGCGCAAACCCCGAATTGCAAAAAGAAATATCCGCATGGAAGGATATTGTTCAGGTTGCCGTAAGTAACGAGCATATAGTCGGTTTAAAAAATGACGGAACCGTTCTGGCTGCAGGCGATAACAAGGACGGCAGATGTGAAGTACACAACTGGAGCAATATCGTTGCAATAGCCGTAGGACCGTTTCATACGGTAGGTTTAAAATCAGACGGTTGCGTTTCGGTTGCCGGGAAAATGACTGATTTATACAAACTATCCGAATGGGAAGATGTTATAGCTGTTTCGGCAGGCGATAATCATACGGTAGGATTAAAATACGACGGTACGGTTGTTTCTGCAGGTGATAACAGTAAAAATCAGTGTGATGTTGACAATTGGCAAAATATAGTAACGATTTCCGCAGGTGCAAATCATACACTCGCTCTTAAATCAGACGGAACGGTGCTTTCTGCCGGAAGCAACAGGTACGGTCAATGTGATGTCAGCGAATTTACCGATATTCTTAAAACACCGAAAAGCAAGATAGCAAATGAAATATACGATAAAGCGGAAAAAGACGAAAAACTGAAAAAGTCACGGCAGGAGCAGGGACTTTGCATATATTGCGGAGGAAAACTCAAGGGCTTTTTTAACAAAAAATGTGCTGTATGCGGTAAGGAAAACAGGTATTGAGATTGTATTTTAAAAAGTTCTGAAAATATGCAACTGTTTATTAGCTCATATTTATCCGTTTATTAAAATTAAGCAAAAATAAAATGAAAACCGATTTACCGTTCTGTATTAATGAGAATTGATAAATCGGTTGTTTTTATTAAATTTTGATTTTGTATTTTCCTTTTCCGTGACCTTTTACTTCCTCAATCAAAT
>JAZUHA010000036.1:0-3802 GCA_045641485.1 Acutalibacteraceae bacterium | reverse complement strand
TTTAAGGACAACAGATAAAAACGGCAATTATACCGATTATGTTTATGATTATGTCAATTGGGACTATGTATTTGTATCTGAAAACGGCGAAAAAATATCACAATACGAAATAGACTGTTATGATAATCAGTATGAAGAGCATTGGACTGTCGGTTCGCAATATTCTTATACAATAAGTTATATGGCTTCTTCAACCGAAGTTTATGTAAATATTGTCGAAAATCCCGTAAAGTCAATATCTTATACTCCCGCTTATCCCGAAGATTTTGAATTTAACGAAAATACTGACGGAAGTATAAGTTATGACGATAACGGAGAATATTTCGAGTATACTGTAAGAAGAAGCGAAGGCGATATTCTTACCGTAAATTATAAAGACGGAACAAAGAAGGATTTTGTTTACGGTTATAATGAGAATTATGGTTGGTTCTATACTTCCGCAGACGGCGAAGCAATAGACGGTTTTGATGTTGATTTTTACAGCAGACAGTACGAGGAACACTGGCTTTCCGGACAAGAAAATTATGTATATGTATCTTATCTCAGAGCGGAAACAAAAATCCCGGTAACAATAAAAGAGAATAATGTTGCATCAGTTGAGTATATTCCGTTAAGCCCTGTAAATTATATGGAAAACACACACGGCTATTTCAATGACTATAACTACGATAATGAGTATTTCTGCTATAATATTCCGTCATTTAAGGTAGGCGATATTTTAAGAATTATCGATAAAAAAGGAATACCCGCCGATTATACTTACAAAGATACTACGGGAAATTTTGATTACGCATTTGTTTCGGAATCGGGCGATAAAATCCGTCAGAACGATGTTGTGCTTCGTGATAATCAGCATGAAAATCACTGGACGGTCGGTACAAAGAATGAGTATTATATAGATTATTTCGGTAAAACCGCAACAGTATATGCCACGATTACCGAAAACCCCGTAAAATCCATTTCCTACAGTTTCGGCTCAAAGAAAATAAATGCCGAAACAGATGCCGTATACAGCATGGGTGAACAGGGCAGTGCTCATTTTGATTTCTGGGCGGGAACTTATCCCGAAGCCGGAGCAAAACTTACATTAAATTTGAAAAACGGCACTAAAGAAACATATACATACAACGGTGAGGACTATATCTGCGGTAAAAAAGCCATAAGAGGCTATGATGTTGATTTCAGATATGACGGCACTATGTATGATGAAAAATCAACTGCGATTACCGTAGATGTTGAATATATGGGAGCAAAGTTCACAACCTCAATTCCCATTGCAAAGTCAACGGTTAAATCATTGGAGTATATTCCGGCAACCGAAATTGTTCTTGAAACATATAAAGATTCATACGGCACACAAAACGATGACGGCACTTTCTGTGTAAACTATTACGGATCCCAAGGTGACAAAATTAAAATAAATTATACCGACGGCGCAAGCAAAACACTTGTTTATGATAAAGAAAAAGGCTTTTGTTATCCGAACGGCGATTATGTTTCATTGTCCTTCAGCACCGGTACGCAAGGCTTAAAAATCGGCAAAAATACATGTTATGTCGAATATTCCGGCAAGGTTGCTTCATTTGCGGTTACTCTTAAGGATTCGGGATTTTCTTCGGTAAAATATGTTCCCGCAAGCGGAAACGAGTGCTTGTATAACAATATGGAACCCGAGGAACTCGGAAACGGAAAATACCGTTATATGACAAATATATTTATGAACGGCGATAAGATTTCCCTTACGGGTAAGGACGGTACGGTAAGAACATACATATATACTGTCGAAGATTACGGCGGTTACGGCGATGTTTATTTTGTAAACGAAAAAGACAAAAACGATTATTTATATTCGGGTAATATTTACTGCTATGTGGATGTTGATACAAGAGAACCGTTAAAGGGGATATATAACGCAACACTTGAGTGTATGGGTTGCAAAACGACAGTTCCGATTGAGTTTATTGATAATAATGTTTACGGTATCGATTTTGTTCCCGTTAATAAAAAAATAAATACTTTTAAGGATGCAATGTCCTCAAGAACATATTCTGCGGATAACAGTAAAACTAATTTCTACACATACTATTCATCCTCCTTTAACAAAGGCGATGTGCTGAAGGTGACATATTCCGACGGTAAAACAGAGCAGTTTACATTTGACGGAACAATCTTTAAAACAGCCTCCGGCAAAAAGCTTCCCGGAAGAATAAATAAGGAAGTATCCGCAACATCTTCAGATAAGAGGTATATGGTTTCATACGCAGGAGTTTATCAGGATTACAACTTTGAACTCGTTAACGATGTAAAGAGCGTTACTTTTGTTTCTGAAAAAGATATTGTTATTGACGGCACAAAATACACAGAAAAAGCATCTTTTGTTACCGATAATCAGGATTATGTTGTTTCAAACGATGTGTTTAAGTACTATGAAGAACCGAATATCTTTGATTACGGTTATATAAAAGTAACATACACAGACGGCACAACCGAAATATTTAAAAATAAAAACGGAATATTTACAGACGGCACCGGTAATGCTTCAAAGCACGGATGCAGTTACGACGGCTTCCAATATAAAACACATTGGAAAGAGGGTACAGGTAATTATATTTACCTTGCATTTATGGGCAGAACAGTAAAAATCCCCGTAACAGTAAAAAAACCGTGCAGTCATAAATATACCGCTACGGTTGTTAAACCCACCTGCACAAAAGATGGCTACACTCTTCATAAATGTTCACTTTGCGGTGACAGTTATAAAGACACCGTTGTAAAAGCAAAGGGTCATACATATAAAAACGGCGTTTGCTCCGTTTGCGGTGATTGGCAGAATGTTAAAAAAGCACCGACGGTTACCGTTGCAAATTCTTCTAAAGGCGTTTCCGTAACGTGGACTAAGGTTTTGGGCGCAGACGGATATATCGTTTACCGCAAAAAGAGTACGGATAAATCTTTCTCTAAACTCGCAACCGTTAAAGGTGTTTCAAGTCTTTCATATACCGATACAAAGGTGAGCGGAAATACGAAATACGTTTACACCGTAAAACCGTACAAGGGCAGTACAAACGGCAGTTATGACAAAACCGGTAAAACAATCCTCTTCCTTTCCGCACCGACAACAAAAGTTGCAAACAAGAACGGATATATAAATGTTTCGTGGAACAAGATAACCGGTGCAACGGGATATGTAATTTATAAGAAAACAGGTTCGGGCAGTTATAAAAAACTTACCACAATAAAGAGCGGTACAACCGTTTCTTATAAAGATAAATCCGTAAAAAGCGGAACAAAGTATTCATATTATGTAAAAGCGTATAACGGCAGTACATACAGCGGTTATAAATCGGGCGTTACAACAATGTACCTTACCGCAGTTAAAATTTCCTCGGCAACAAGCGGTAAGAGCGGTATAACCGTAAAATGGGGTAAAGTTTCCGCTTCAAAAGGATATACCGTTTACAGAAAAACAGGCTCGGGCAAATACGCCAAACTTGCAACGGTTAAAGGTGCAACAAAGGTAAGTTATCTTGATAAATCCGCTAAAAAAGGCAAGACTTATACATATTATGCAGTTGCATATAACGGAAGTTATACGGGAAGTTATGCGAATACGAAAGCGTGTAAGGACAAGTATTGAGTTTTCAGTTTTCAGATTTCAGTTTTCAGACTGAATAACCGGCAGCTCATTCTCCGATATCCACCCTTTTCAGAGTGGCTTCGCAAGTGTGGAGTGTGGAGAGTGAAGAGTGGAGTTTCGGGGCTTCGCCGATTATATATTACATTACGAATAACCGTTACTTCA
>JAZUHA010000035.1:0-5162 GCA_045641485.1 Acutalibacteraceae bacterium | reverse complement strand
AGTAAGTCCCACAACACTCGGAACCTCTATTTTCTTATCGTCCGGTACGGCATTCTTATCATATTTATAAAGAGTAACGGTTATTGTGTATTTTCCGTCTTTTACATCGTCTTTCTCAATATCCGTTCCGGCAAGCGGTTTCTGCTTGGCTATTTTTCCTTTTAATTTTTTGTTATTGGTAGAAATCGTGTTTTCGGTTTTTACATACTCAATTTTAATTTTTGACTTATCTTTTTCGTCCTGCGGAGCGATATCTGTGATTTTCTGCGCTTCTTCCCAAGTTTTATTCTCTACAGACGGCACTTTTCCTATAACAATTTCTTTTTTTGATTTTCCTATTCCGCCGAAAACGGCAAATGCCGCTCCCAATATGGCAACAATCACACATAAAGAAATAATCAACGCTTTTTTCCAAGGTTTACCGGATTTTGCTTTTACCCGTGTAACACTTTTTTTACCGAAAAGTTGAGCATAAAGTTCATTACAAGTCGGTGTTCTGTCTTCACATTGAATTTCCAATCCGTTCAAAACAGCGTTTTCTGTATTTTTGTCTGTGGAAAAATCCAAGGAAGAAAGAGAAATCAATTTATCTTTTTTATTTCTTTCCACGGCAAGAGGTACACTCACCCCCGTAACGGTTTTATATATTACGGCAACAACCGAATAAACATCTGCGGCAGGAGTAATATCGGAACCTCTTCTGTAAAATTCAAGCGGAACAAACGAATTATTATCGGAAGCTGCAAAACTCGTTACCACTTTATTACTGTTTAAACAATCAAAATCATTTATTATTACGGTTCTTTCCGGAGTTACTATAATACTCTCGGGAGAAAGATTCTGAATAATCAGACCTGCTTCATTCATTTTTGATAAAGTTGCAACTACCGGCTTTATTATTTCTTCAAATGCATTCCACGGTATTTTTTTTGTTTTGATTACATCTGCAACTGATACGCCTTCAATATATCTGCTTACGATATATGCCGTATTGTTGCACTCAAAAATTTCGAGAACATCTGCAAATCCCGAAAATTCACCGAACTTACCGAAAAACAGCTTTCCTCTTTCACAAAATGTTTCTTTACCCGAAGTAAATCTGTTGGAAACCGTTTCGGGTACGGTAACGGAAACTTTATCATTACCTCTGCCGCAAAAATCTTTTATGAAAAATTCCTTTATACTTACTCTTATATTATTTATAATATCAAAAGCAATATAGGTAAAACCGACAGAGGTTTCGGAAATGACATTTCCCACCATATATTTTGAGAAAAGCACGGTACCCGGCACAAGTTCTTTTCCGCTGTAGCGAAAATCATTTTTATCAAAACCGCAGTGCGGACAAACTCCGGCAATAGAATCATCAAATTCTTTCATACAATTAAGACATCTGTACATATTCATCATTCACCCTTCCGTATGTCTGAAACAATAATTTACTCAAAAGAGAACACGTCGTCTCCTTCATCAACGAAATCATCATTTTCTTCAAACTGCACATCTTCATCGTCTTCTTCATCGTCTATTACTACATCAGGTTCATCAAAAGCCGGTTTTTCCGGCACTTCCGGTTCTTCTTCCTGAAGAACCTGTACCGTTGTAGGTTCACTGCCTTTTGAAACAGTAAGTATAACCTGTGTATCAACCGTTCTCTTAGAGCCTGCCGTAACACTCTGTGCAATAACAATATCTTTCTCTACGGTATCGCTGAAAGTGTATGTGTATTTAATATTTGTAAAACCTTTGTCTTTAAGAGATTTTTCTGCTGATTTTGCAGACAGTTTTACAACAGACGGAACAGAAACTTTTTCATCCTCCGGTTTGTCATCGTCATACTCATACAGGTAAACCGCAACTTTTATTTCAGATGATGCTTCACTTTCATAAACATCGGAACCTTCTCTCGGTTCCTGCTTTGCAATAAGTCCGTCTAATGAAATATCATCGGTTTTAACCGTTGTTTTTGCTTCTTCTATTGTAAATGTTACCGTATCAAAGTTACCGAGATACTCTGCCGCAGAATAAATATCTTTGTTAATAAGTTCGGGAACCGTACAAATAACATTTCCGGTTTTTACTTTTTTATTTCCTCCGAAAATAAAAATTGCAAGTACACCCAAAACAACAGCCAACGCTGCCGCAATACAGACAATCAGCGCAACCGGTGGTTTTTTAGGCGGCGGCGGAGTTTGAGAAATTACAACTGTATCCTTTTCGATATAATTTGAAAAAACCGAAGCTAACTCATGCATTGAAGAAACTCTGTCTTCCGGATTTATGCTTAAACCTTTAAGAATAACCTGTTCAAGTTCCGGCGGCAAAACAACATTATAATCCGAAATCGGTAAAAGCGGATCTTTTTCACCCTTTTCAATCGCTTCTTTTCGCTTATCACTTCTTAACGGCTTTTTACCGGTCAACATATGATACACGGTTGCCGACATTGCATAAACATCAGTTAAAGGCGTACAAGTATCTTCTACATCGTACTGCTCCACAGGTGCATAACCGTGCTTTAAAATAAAATCACGGTTAATATTTCCGGATACTCCGCTTGCACCGAAGTCTATAAGTTTTCCTTTTCCGTTTGGCTGAAGCATAATATTATCCGGAGCGATATCTTTATGAACAATTCTTTCGTTTGTATGTATATGGTCGAGCGATTCGCAAATCGGAACCAATATAGCGAAAAGTTCTTTATAATCCATGGTACTGTTTTCCGACAAATAACTTTCAAGCGATTCGCCGTTTACAAATTCCATAACTATATATGCCGTTCCGTTAATATGAAATGTTTCAAAGACATTAACAATTCCCTGATGAGTGCCGACCTTTGCAAGTTGCGAAGATTCCTCGAAAAATTTCTCAAGACCTCTTTCAAACTGCAGTTCGGCATCCCCCGGCTGAGGAAAAACATCATTACCGTTTTCGCTTCTTAAAGCGATACCGGAAGGGAAAAACTCTTTAATGGCAACCTTGCAGTTTCTCGCATTATCATGCGCTATATAAGTTATTGCAAAACCGCCTATGCCGAGAACTTTTCCTATATAATACTGATTCTTAAGAATTGTTCCGGGAACTAAAGCATTCTTTTTATTCTCATTTTCAAATTGTTCGTTCTGATAATATCCGCAAAACGGACAAATTGTATCGATATCAATATCGAAATCATTTAAACAGTTGAAGCATTTTTGCATTTTCATAAAAATCACATAAATTGCCGGTTACCGCAATCCCTTTCAATCTTTTGAAAATTTATCTGTAAAATTTTTAAAATCACTGTAAGTTTTTTCTGTATTTTTTGCAAATCTTACAATATTGTTTGCTTTTTTCAAAAATTCAGCGTATTTTTTGTTCTCGACGGAAATTACATTGTATGCAGTATCTAAAATATCTTTATTTTCACTGTCCAATATAATTGTACTTTCTTTACAGGAATTCAAAAACGGTAACGAATATATATCACCGTTAACAGATGTAATATCCGTCTGACCTTCTTTTGTACCCACAATAAAATATATAAGATAAACAGCCGCTTTTATTTCTTCTTCGGAAGAATTCTTGTTTACGCTGTAAATATCATTAAAGATATACACCGGTGAAATACCGTCACCTGCAAGCGGCAGCATTTTGTATCTGCCGTACTGATTTGAGTAAAAATCGGTATAATCGGCAACGGAACCGAGGAAAAATTTTGTTGACTCCTTAATAATGTCGGAAGATTTGCGGTTTTGGTTTCTGATATATGTACGGGAATAATCAAACATATCCTCTGCCAACTGCATCTTATCTCCGTCGCCGCCGAAAATATATGAAGCATATAAAATCATTGTGGGACTGCATACAAACGGATTCTTAATATCTCTTTTTTCCGAATCATAATCCAGCATATCGGACAATGTTATTTTTTCGGGTACTTCGCTGTCACCGTAAGTTGAAACATACAGCACGGGAATATCGTAATCCAATGCAATTTTATTTTCTTCTGTACATAAAGATTTCATTGAATTATATGAACTGTTTAAATCCGACTCATTTTCTTTTTCAATTGATTTATACAGCGCTTCAAAATCGCAGGCATTTTCATTATTAAGAAGTTCTCCGGAAAAATAAATGTCCGGTGCATTTCCTTCTTTAAAAGCCTTTTCTAATTTTTCACCGTATTCTTCAGCCGGAACCGGTGTACATTCAAGATTTATCTGCGCACTGTTTACCAATGCGCCGTTACTGACAAATTCTTTGTAATCATTTTCTATATTTTTCCATCTTTTATTCAGTTTATCATTTCCGTAATCCGGATACCACAGTTCTATATTTGCACTCTTTGTGGGTATTATTGACTTATTTCTTGCCGCAAGCATTATTGAAATGCCCGCTACACCGACAGCAACGGCAACTAATATCGAAATAACCAACGGCAGTTTACTTCCGCTTTTTTTTGATGAATAAAATCCGCCGTTAATCCCTTTAATGAAATCATCGACTGTCTTAAAACGGTCGTTTTTGTTTAAAGAAAGTGCCTTTATTACAGACTCTTTTACAAATTCCGGAATACCGTCATCTTTATCAGACAGTTTTTTTAATAAATCTTTATTCTTTCGGGAAGGTGCTTCATCGGGTTTAAAACCGTAAAGAATTCTGCACCATACAGCACCCAGCGAATAAATATCCGTTTGTTCATCCGTTGTTTCTCCGTTATAAATTTCCGGTGCGGAATAACCGCTTTCGGCAAACCCCGAAAGTCCTTCCGAAGAGGAAGTATTTTCGTTACCGTTAACAACCGAAAGATTTGAAAGTTTAACATCGCCGCCGACGGTTATATATATATTTGACGGTGATACCGTTCGACAATATATTTTTTCCCTGTGCAGGATACTCAACGCTTCCATAACCGGCATCATAATATCGAGGGCTTCTTCAAAAGATAATGTATTTACCTGACAGAAATACTCCTCAAGATTCAGTCCTTCAATATATTCTACCACCTGATAAGCCGTACCGTTCGCTTTAAATTCATCAAAGTAATAATAAAAGCCAAAAAATTGTGAAAGAATAAGAAGAATAACTCCAATCAACAAAATTATATCAGCCGCAATTAATAAAACAGGAGCTCCCTGGGATTCATGTTTTTCAAAAGAAAGTAAATCTCTAAGATATAG
>JAZUHA010000034.1:0-1868 GCA_045641485.1 Acutalibacteraceae bacterium | reverse complement strand
AAAGCGGATGATACCATTCATAAACAGAATGATACACACCGAATCTTACTCCCGTACCCTCCATGGCGTTTTTGAGTTCCATAAGGAAATCCCTTTTCGGAGCGCACTCAACAGAATTAAGACCGGGTGCATATTTTGTTTCGTAAAGGCAGTAACCGTCGTGATGCTTTGAAACAAAGTTAATGTATTTTGCACCGCTTCTTTTAAAAAGGTCTGCCCATTTTTCGGCATCAAACCTTTCGCCTTTAAATTCGTTTTTAAACTCAAAATAATCTTTTGAGCCGTAATTTTTTTCGTGAAAATCGTAATATTTTCTGTTTACTTCGTTTTCTTCATCTTTAAAATTACACCAGCGACCGTACCATTCGGCATAATATCCTTTAGGAGCGTATGCCGGAACGCTGTAAAGTCCCCAATGAATAAAAATACCGAACTTTGCTTTTCCGAACCACTCCGGTACTTTTCTGCTGTTTAATGATTCCCAGTTGTTTTCAAACATAATTTTACCTCTTTTTATATATTTCGATACAAAAATGCGCCGTGACTTCAAGACGTTCTATACACGACAGTTTATTAAAATCATCTTTCGATGTTTTATAATAGTAAGGAGTCATCGTAAACAGATTTTGTATCTGTTCATTTGACTCTATATTTATTTTATATTTTATTTCCTTTTGGTAAATCCGTTCAAACAGAGTTTCATCTGTAATTTCCGGTTTATTCTTATACGGTTTTTCATAAACCGCTTTTTTAAGTTCCCAAAGATGCTCTGCCAACGGAACGACTTTTATAAGAATGCCGTTGTTTTTCAAAACTCTGTAAAATTCACCGTACGGACACGGAGCAAAAACATTCACTAAAGCATCTGTACTGCCGTCTGAAAAAGGGATAGCGAAAGCACTCGAAACAGAAAAATGAACATCTTTACATCTTTTGCAGGCATATTTTAACGCATCTTTTGAAATATCTACCCCGAAAACATCATAAGTTTTTTTGCAAGATGCAATTTTTTCCGTATAATACCCCTCTCCGCAGCCGACATCGCAAATAACCGAGCCTTCCGATACCGTGCTTTCAATTACCGAAACAAGATTTTCTCTTAATTTTCCGTAATAACCTTCGTCTAAAAAATCTCTTCTTGCACGCACCATAAGTTTATCATCACCGTGGCGCTTTAAAGATGAGGCATTTGACATAAGTAAATTTACATAACCGCTTGAAGATTTGTCGTAACAGTGATTATTTCCGCATTTAAAGAGTTTTTCGTATTCTGTTAATTCATTTCCGCAAACAGGACATTTATAATTCATAAATCGCTTATTCTTTCAACAGTTTTTCAAGTTCACTCATAAATGTGTTTATATCTTTAAACTGACGGTAAACGGAAGCAAAGCGAACATAAGCAACCTCGTCAATGTTTTTAAGTTTATCCATTACAAGTTCACCGATTCTTACGGACGTTACTTCTCTGTCCAAAGAATTTTGAAGTTCTGTTTCTATTTCATCAATGGCACGGTCTATTGTTTCTATGGAAACGGGGCGTTTTTCACACGCTCTTATCATACCGTTAAAGAGTTTTTGACGATCAAAAACCTGCCGTGATTTATCTTTTTTTACAACAACAAGAGGCACTTTTTCAATAATCTCGTATGTAGTAAAACGATTTGCACATTTAATGCACTCACGGCGGCGGCGAATGCGCTCGCCCTCATCTGTGGGACGTGAATCTATAACCTTACTTTCTTCAAAACCGCAAAACGGACATTTCATACATACTACCTCCCAAAAATTGTTTTTTACATTATACCAAGAATCTGTTCGCTCAAAGACCATCGAACGGAATTTATATTAAAATTATTGTAATAATT
>JAZUHA010000033.1:0-3311 GCA_045641485.1 Acutalibacteraceae bacterium | reverse complement strand
CTCCGACTTTTGTATTTGTTTTCTGTGCAAATTTATTTGTTATTACCGCACCGTCTTCACTTAATGTAAGCGGCGTTTTTCCGTTTGCAAGTTTTACAAATTCCGGAAGTACCGACGGATTTTCCGAAACAAGAACATCAACTTCCATTTTAGTATCGGTTCTGTCGGAATAACCCGTGCAAACCTTTAAATATGCAAGCATTGAGGACTTTATACCGTCAAGATTATTTATTTTACTTACAATCTCGCTGTTATTGTAACTTTCCTGCTCCTCTTTAAGAACTACCTGCAAATCGTATTTTGCAACGCCCGTTTCTCTGTCGTACTGATTATCTATAACAGAAGAAACCGCATTATTAAATCCGAATGCCGTAAGCAGAAGTGCCGTACAGCCCGCTATACCGATTACCGTTACTATAAATCTCTTTTTATTTCTGAAAAGGTTTCTGACTGTAACTTTTGATGTAAAGCCGAGTTTTTTCCATATAAATTTAATATTTTCAAGGAAAACTCTTTTACCGTCTTTCGGTGGTTTGGGGCGCATAAGCACAGCCGGAACGGAAGCAAGTTCTTTTCGGCAGGCAAGAAGCGCCGCACCAACGGTAGTACCCACCGAAAGAATTATGCCGAGAATTATATAGAGCGGTATGTAATGAATTATAAGCGGCGGCATTTCATACATTATCTTCCAGGCGGAGAATATAGCCGTCGGGAATATGTAAAATCCGGAAGAAACACCGACAAGCACACCCAAAAAACTCGCAACACCGGCATAGCCCGCATATTTTGCGACAATCATCTTATTTGAATAACCGAGCGCCTTTAATGTGCCGAGCTGTGTTCTTTCCTCCTCTACCATTCTTGTCATGGTGGTAAGGCAGATAAGTGTTGAAACCACAAAGAAAAATGTCGGGAAAATATATGCAAGTTTTTTCATATTTTCCGAAACCTGACCGTAACCCGAATACCCCGGAGAATCGTTACGGTCATAAACAAACCAGAAAGCACCGTTTTTGATATTCTCATAAAGGTTTTTACCTTTTTTATATTCCGTTCTGCCCATTCCGAGTTCACGGTCTACCTGCTCCGATGCTTCTTTATATTCTTTTTCCGCATTTGCGATTATCGACTTAATATTCTGAAACTGTGCGGTTTTATTGGCAAGTTCTATCTGCGCATTGTTATACTTTGTCTGGGCTTCGATACTGCCGAGTTTTAAAGTCAGACCGCTTTCCTGCAACTGCTTATTATATGAATCAAGTTGCGCCTGTGCAGAAGTCAGTTGACTGTCTGCCGCATCAAGTTGTTTTTTTGCGTTATCGAGTTTTATTACAGCCGCATCATATTCGGCTTTTTTGGAATCGTATTCGGCTTTACCTTTTTTGTACTCTTCCTCCGCCTGAATAAGTTCGGCATCGTACTGTTCAAGAAGCGCTTCAACTTCCGTAACGGCATCTGCCGCCATACCCTGCCCCGTTAAGTTTGAAACAGAACGAAGCGTTTTGGCAAGTTCGGGATTTGTTTCCTCAAGCCTCGCCGCCATTGCATCAAGGTCAAGGTCGCTTTGCGCAACAGCCTGATTATCCTGAATTGTATTTAGTGTGGAAGATGTGGAATCTACAAGCATTCTTGCGGCTTTAATTTCCGCAGCGGAAAGAGTTAACTGTATATTCGCTTCTTCAAGTTTTGTTTTTGCATCATCTGCAGCCGATTTATTAAGATTATATTCCGTTTTTTTTGTTGTTAAAAGCGCTTTTGATTCGGCAACAGTCTGTGCTTTTGAATTATATTCGTTTATAGCGGCAAGATACTCGTCGCTTCCCGTATCTATTTTATTTTTTGCAACGGCGTACTGTTTTTCCATTTCCGCCTGCGCTTCTTCTAATTTCTGCGCACCCGTTCTTTCGAGTTCGTAAAGTTCGTCTATCTGCGCTTTTGCATCTTTAAGTTTTGCGCCGATTGTATTCTCTGCCGTCGCAAGGTCCTGCTCCGCTTTTAAAAGTCTGCCTTCAAGCCCCGCAGACAGTATTGTAGTTCGGTTTTTTACTATTTCATCGGATAATGTAAGAATTTTATCCTGAACACCGTCTACATATTCTTCATATTCATCGGTATATGCTTCAAAATGTTCGGGATTTTTTAATGTAACATAAACTTCACTGTAATAGTTTATATTCGGTTTAAAGCAATTATTTGAAACATAGATAAAGTCACCCAATTTACCGCTTCCCGCAGTTGTGGTTCCCCTTTCATAAGAAACCCAGTACGGAGTCTGCACTATACCTACGATTTCAAATTCATCATCGGTAAGCGTATAACCGATTTCTTCATCATCACCGACAACCTTGATTTTATTGCCGATTACAAATTCTTCGGGTGTGGTAAGAGAACTGCATGTAACAAGACATTCACGGGTATTTTCCGGGTATCTGCCCTCTAAAAGTTTTAAACGGTTTATGTATTGTGGATTATTTTCACCGTTTTCAAATGCTTTTGCCATATCAACATCAAACCCGAGAACTTTTATGGTCAACTCGGAGCCGTCAATATCAACAATACCTTCATATTCACCGCTTTCCGAAGGAATTTTTACATATCCGTCGGCAAATTTTGCACCTTGTACAGCCTTAATTTCACTTACGCCCGAAAGTGCCGCAAGGTCATCTTCATAAATGCCGATATACGACTGCAGACGGATATCCATAAGATTATATTTACTGTAATACTCAATCGCAGTATCGCTCATATCGGGACATACGGCGTTAAAGCCGACAAACAATCCGCTTCCCAAAGCAACAATAGCAACTATTGAAATAAACCTGCTTATTGTTTTTCTGACCGAACGGAAAGTATCGGTTATATATGCTTTACTCATATATTTTTTCCTTTCAAAAGGTCTGTTACCATTCTATTTCCTCAACGGGAGTCGGATTTTCGTTTACCGTCATACTTACAACTCTGCCGCTTTTCATGGATATTACTCTTTGCGCCATGGGTGTGATTGCGGAGTTATGGGTAATAACGATAACCGTCATACCGGTTTCACGGCTTGTATCCTGAAGCAATTTTAAAATCTGTTTACCCGTATTATAATCAAGTGCGCCGGTAGGCTCATCGCAAAGAAGAATTTTCGGGTTTTTCGCAAGTGCACGGGCTATTGAAACACGCTGTTGTTCACCGCCCGACAGCTGTGCCGGGAAGTTATTAAGTCTTTCTCCCAAGCCTACTCTTTCAAGAACTTTTGCGGGACTTAAGGATTTTTTACCTATCTGTGTTGCAAGTTCAACATTTTCAAGTGCAGTAAGATTGGG
>JAZUHA010000032.1:0-4357 GCA_045641485.1 Acutalibacteraceae bacterium | reverse complement strand
TATTATTCTTTGCTTTTAAAGAACGATAAATCGGTTTTTTAAATTTATTTAATTGTAATGAAAAATAAAATATGAAAGTGTGAACTAACAGTTATTCACAATGTGATATAATTCGGCGAAGCCCCGAAATTCCTCACTCCTAATTCCTAATTCCTCACTGAAAAGTTAAATATCGGAGAACAAAACGCGTGTTATTTGCGCTGAAAACTGAAAACTCACCAACCCCGTTTTCCGACTTTTGCTTTTTCGGGGTGCTGTTTAAAGTATTCGTTCCATTCCGTCAACTCATCGTTATCGTGAACTACGTACGCTTCTTTTGCGTGCTCTGCAAGGAAATGATCCGAATACGCATCTGAATAAAACTTATCCATAACTTCAAAGCCGAATTTCTTTTCAAAATTTTCGGGCTTATATTTACTTATGGCAAAATGACCTGTGATTTTGCCCGTGTGCTTATCCATAACCGTTCCGACAAGGTTTGTAAGACCGAGCCTTTTAAGAGCGGGAACAAGTAAAAATTCGGGCGAACCGCTTGCGATAATATCGTCGGGCTGTTTAACCTCAAAATACCACGGTTTAAAATACTGTTCAACGGTATCCCAATATTCCTCAAGAACTTTGTCGATATCTTTAATCTTTTTAAGAAAAGCATACTGATGCTCACGGCTTACGGTTTTTTCAACAATGCCTTTTTTAAAGAGCATATCCCAGAATTTCCAGCTTATTCTGTAGTGAGCAAAGCCCTTTTTATTAAAAATGTATTCAAAAAATCTGTCTTCGCTGTCGCCTGTAAAAATTGTTTCGTCAAAGTCATACACATTCATTATTCTGTTCTCCCAATCACTTAATGGATTTTTATTTTAACATAATAAAAATGTTGTTTCAAGTAAAAAAACGATTAAATTCGGCGAATTTTGAATTTTTCGCTTTCTTTGAGGTCAAGGGCGCCGATTGTCGTTTCAAATCTTTCTTTTCTGCCGTTAAAACCGGAGGGGTGATGTGCATCGCTTCCGAAATAAAAAAGGCATCCGCAATCCTTTGCTATTCTGTACGGTCTTAAAGAACGCTCTTTTAAAACATCGTTTTCGTAATAATCAAGATTAAAATTAAGCTCAACTCCGGCGCCTTTCTTTTTTATCTCACGGAACAAATCATAAAAAGTGCTGTCGGGTATCATATCAATTATATCAAGATGACCGTATCTCGATCTGTTTTTTCCGCCTCTTGTAATATGGTTTGTGGTAAGGTGAGCAAAACCGATTTTATAAAACGGCAAATCCATATTAAGAACGGCTTCGGCTCTTTTTACATAAAGTTTTGCACGGTCTTCGTCGGTAATCTCCTCGTCAACCGTAAATCCGTTAAGGTGCAGATGCGTGGTGGAAACTATGATAAAATCAAATAAGCCGTAGTTTTCGGGCGAAACACCCAATACCATTCTTTTATCAAGATCCGTTTCACAGCCGAAAAAGAATTTTACACCGTCATCTGCCGGGAGCGGCAGGTCTTTTTTTATATTTTCAAAATTCTGTTCAAGTTCGAGTCCGTCTATACCTTTTACTTTTTCATCCCAGAAATGATTTGTAAGGCAGATTTCTTTTAACCCGTCTTCCTTTGCTTTTTTCAAAATGCTTTCGGGTGTCTGCAACGGGTCCCTTGAGCAAAAAGACCTCAAAGAGTGAATGTGATAATCGTGGTCGGTAATATATTTCATAAAAACCCCTCAAATATCAGGGCTGTTGCATTCGGGAAAGAATGCTACAGCCCTGATATTTTCTTTTGTTATTTTACTTTAATTTTAAAGCACTTGATTTCAAACGGGTTAACGGTAAAGTTCAATGTGTTGCCCTCGAATGTATCAACTTTAACATCGTTTCTTTCGAGAAGGTCACATTCGCTTACTGAAGCTATATCGCTGAAGAAGTCAAATTTAACATCGGTGCGTTTGCCCGTCTTTTCAACAAAGCGAACTATATATGCATCTTCATCTTCGCATTTTTTAACCGCCTCAAGCGGAACATTGTCTGCGGAAACGCTCATAAATGACTTTTTCGTATCACCGTTACCGGCAACATTTTCAACCACCTTCATCGGGTTATTGAGTTCAAGTCCCTTTGTAATTGTTCCTGCGGTCTTATAACTTCCGCTGTGCGGATAAAGTGAATATGTGAAGTAGTGGTCGCCTCTGTCGGACATCGGGTCGGGATTCATAGGCGCTTTAAGGAGAGTGATAATCATTCTCTGACCGTCAACCTCGTAACCGTATTTGCAGTCGTTAAGTATTGAAAGACCGTAGCCGTCTTCGCTCATATCAATAAAGTTATGTGCGGAAACCTCGAATTTTGCCTTGTCGTAAGGATTATGACGGTAATTACTGCTTTCAATAGTGGCATAAGCGATATCACGGGTGTATTTCTGTGCCTTAATATCAACATCAAAGCCGACTTTAAGAAGTTTTTCCTGCTCGTGCCAGCTTATGTATGTATCAAAGTCAATTCTGTCAAGTTCATTGTAAATGATAACATTCTGACGGATTTCGGAACTGTAGAATTTCTTTGTAATCGAAACGGTTGTGAAAACATCGCCTTTTGTTATTTCATTTACCTTGCCGCCGCCTATATCAAACTCACGGTCAACATAAGTCGCAACGATATCCCATGCATCGTACTTACCGGGGAGGTCTTCATAAAGACGGAAAGCATTACCCTTACCGGAAAGAACTTCACGGCAGTTTTTCTTATCGTAAATAGATGTGATTTCGGCATTTTCGTCAAATTTAACGGAGAATATTTCACTGTCAAGTGCCGTCAAATCTGCTTTAACAGCCTCTTTAACTTCGGCTTCTTTGGTGTAGTAAATCTTGTAGCCGGAAGCAGGAACATCTTTTGCAACGAAAACAAGTACTTTTGTGCCGTCGGGTTTTGTATAGCCCTGAACGGGAACTTTGTTGCCGTTTTCGTCGAATATCTCGACATTCTTAAAGGGCATTTCAACTTTAGAAGTTGCATTTACGCCGAGGGAGTTAAAGAGTGCAAACGGTTTGCCGTATTTTTCACTTCCGTTTGTGTTGCCGGCAATTACATTAAGAGCCTCCTCACGAACTTCCTCACCTATTGCTATTATCTTTTTGTAGATATTGCAAAGGTCGTCAAAAACTTCCGTAATATGTGAACCCGGAAGAGAATCGTGGAACTGATTTGTTAAAATCATCTGCCAGCCTTCGTTAAGTTTCTCAAGCGGATATTTATAGCCGTATTTTGCGGCAACCGA
The DNA here is from genome assembly GCA_045641485.1 of Acutalibacteraceae bacterium. Taxonomy (GTDB): domain Bacteria; phylum Bacillota; class Clostridia; order Oscillospirales; family Acutalibacteraceae; genus DTU089. The sequence continues at coordinate 1,087 of JAZUHA010000032.1, read as the reverse complement.
TGAGAAAAGTTCTGCCTGGCGGTAAAGATTTTCGCAGTAACGGTTGTATTTTTTAAGAAGAGCCTTTGTTGTATGTACACCTCTGTGCTCCTCAAGATAAAGTTCATCTTTCCATACGGGTATGTTTTTGTCCGTTGCGTTTGCCTTCATACGGGCAAGAGAATCTTCGATTTTTGAAGGAACAGCCTCGGGAAGACCCGGGAACTTATTGTAACGCTTCTGATATTCAAGCATTTCGGTGTCAACACCGCCGCCGCCGTCACCCCAGCCGTAGCAGTACATAGATTCGCCTATGGTAGCCTTGTCGGTATATTTCTGCCAGTTTACTTTAAGTGAGTCTGCTTCAACAGTGCCGATAAAGTGTGTGGGCGGAACTATTGAGAATACACGGGAGCCATCGGGACCTTCCCACCAGAATGTGTTGTACTGCCAGGGGTTGGTATCGTTCCAGATACCCATTTTATGAGTAACAAAATACTCAACGCCCGCTTTTTTAAGAATCTGCGGCATAGCGTAGCCGTTGCCGAAAACATCGGGAACCCAGCAGGTTTTGGGAGTGATGCCGAATTTCTTCTCGGCAAATCTTACGCCGTGAAGAAGCTGACGGGCAAACGATTCACCGGAAATAAGGTTGCAGTCCGGCTCAACCCACATAGCGCCGATGTATTCCCATCTGCCCTCTTTAATCCTCTGCTGAACCTGTCTGAACAAATCAGGATAGCGGTTTTCCATTTCGATATAAGTCGGAACGGTGCTTTGTGAGAAAATAAAGTCGGGGTACTGCTCCATAAGACGAAGCATTGTTGCGTGAGTTCTGCCCACCTTACGGACAAACTCCTTGTAAGCCCACATATAAACCATATCAAGGTGAGAGTTACCGATAAGGTCAAGCTTGCCGTAGCACTTATAATTGGGATTGTTGTAAACTCTGTCATAAAGCACCTTTTTGCACTGGCGGAGCTTTGCTTTGAATGTTTCAAAATCAGGCTCGTCAAAGTCAACAAAGGTGAACGCCTCTTTCAGTGACTCACGGATAAGAGTTGCGTAATCATTTCCCATGCCCGGCATGAACAAAGCATTGTAAACC
>JAZUHA010000031.1:0-5170 GCA_045641485.1 Acutalibacteraceae bacterium | reverse complement strand
CGTTCGATGATTCCGTGCTCTCTTTTCACCTGAGAAATGTTAAGTGTCGATATGTTTAAGCCGAAATTATCGGAAACATATTCTTTGATTTCTTGGTAAGTAGCCCCTGCTTCCGCCTTTGTTGGCGGGTAATCGGAAAGGTCAACAGTTACATCAATCGTCATTTTCGGTTTCTGTTGGGACAACTGAACAACCGTCTCAACGTGGCTTGTATACGGAAACATATCCACGGGTTGAATTTTATTGACTTTATACCCGTGATTTATAAGGTAATACAAATCTCTTTGCTGTGTTTCGGGGTTGCAGGAGATGTAAACGATTTTTTCGGGTGAAAGTGCGACGAGTGACGAGAGGAATTTTTTATCGGAGCCGGCTCTGGGCGGATCCGTAAAAACGACATCGCATTTTTCGTTTTCGTTTTTCATTGTAAGCATAAATTCGCCCGCATCACAGCAGTAAAACCGGGCATTATCCGCTTTATTTATTTTAGCATTGATTTTTGCATCACGCACGGCATCTTTGTTTATTTCGCAACCGATTACCGTACCTGCATTTTTTGCGGCGACAAGCCCTATTGTACCTATACCGCAATAGGCATCAATAACTTTTTCTTTACCGGTAAGACCTGCAAATTCCATTGCCTTGCCGTAAAGGACTTCGGTTTGCAAAGGGTTTATCTGATAAAACGATTTGGGAGAAATTCTGAAAGTACAGCCGCAGAGGTCGTCTTCGATATATCCGTTGCCGTAAAGGATTTTTTCCTTTTCGCCCAAAACCATACTTGTATATTTATTGTTGATATTCTGCACCACGGTAGTAATATCGGGGTGTATTTTTAAAAGTTCTTTTACAAAATCGCCGGACGATTTAAAAATTTCGGTTCCCGTTACAAGCACCACCATAATTTCGCCCGTTGCAAAGCCGTATTTTACAAGAACATGGCGTAAAAAGCCCGTGCCGTGCTTTTCATCATAAACGGAAAGTTTAAAAGATTTAATAAGTTTTTTAACCGTTCCGATAATTTCGTCTGCTTTTTCGTTTTCGATAAGACAACTCTTTACGCCTACTATTTTGTGCGTACTGCTCTGATAAACGCCGGAAATAATTTCGCCGGAGCGTGTTTTACCGAAAGCCGCCTGCACCTTGTTTCTGTAGTGAAAAGGATATTTCATACCGATAATCGGAGAGACACGGTGAAAACTGCCCAACAGACGGTTGACTTTCGCCTGTTTATACTTAAGTTGTTCCGTGTAACTTAAATTCCAAAGCTGACAGCCGCCGCATTTTTTATAAACGGAACAAATATTATCACCGCACTTTTCGGGTGCGGTGTTTTTGTTATTCGGTTTGTTATGTTGTCTGTAATTTTTATTATTCATTTTCTTTCTTTTCAACTGCGGAATTAACAGAATTTCTGTAAACGACAAAACGGCAGAAAAGGAATTCCGTAACCATATTTGTAAGCATTGTGGGAATAAGAACAAGAAGTGTATCAAAAGTACCCTCTCCCAAGCCGAAATGCTCAGTTGCAAGCACGCCGAGCCATGTGGAAAGCGGAGTGAATACGCAGTAATAGCCGAAAACCTTTGCCATTGCTATAGGCACATTTGTAGCGGATTTAAAAGTAAATTTGCGGTTTACGGTAAAATTCCAAAGCACGGAAAGGATAAGTGCTATAAGATACTGAATACCGTAATCGCTTTCAAACATCCATTTTGTAAAAGGCGTTGTTGCCTCAACATTTTTAAAAATAAATGTAAGAATTTCAAAAGAAACAACCTGAATAATACCTGCCGAAGCGGAAAATAAAGCGAATTTTACCGCCTGCATTGCATTTTCTTTTTTTGACAATTTCTGTGACATACCGGCACCTCTTTATGTAATTTTAAATCAGTTTAATTAAATCGGTCGAAACTGATCTTCCGTAATATTTTTAAGTCCGTTTTCGGTTTCTTCATACTTTCTGCCGCAGATTTTACAGATAAGCCCGTCTTTAAGAATTGTACCGCACTCGCAAATCCAGCCTTTTTTAACAGCCGGAACGCCGAGCATAACGGCATAATCGGGTACATCTGCGGTAACAACCGCACCGGAGCCGATAAGCGAATGCTTTCCGAGCGTATTACCGCATACAACCGTTGCATTAGCACCTATGGAAGCACCCGTTTTAACTACGGTTTTCATATATTTTTCGTGACTTTTCGGATATTTTGAGCGTGGAGTAAGGTCATTTGTAAAAACGCAGGACGGACCGCAGAAAACATAATCACTCAGTTCAACGCCCTCGTAAATCGACACATTGTTCTGAATTTTAACGCCGTTTCCTATTTTCACATTCGGCGCAACATTTACGCTCTGACCGAGAGTACAGTTTTTACCTATAACCGCACCTTTTTGGATATGGCAAAAATGCCATATTTTAGTCCCCCCGCCTATTTTTACATCTTCGTCAATGTAACTGCTTTCGTGAACAAAATAATCACTCATTTTTAAACCTCCCGGCAAAATCAAGAGTAGAAGCATTTTCAAGCGGAAGTTTTACGGGCTTGTGTTCTTTTGCCGATTTGTAAATTGCAAGAACAAGTTCGACTGCTTTTTTGCCGTCCTCGGCGGTAACATACGGCTCACGGTCCGTATTTATCGCCTCAACCATATCTTTATAAAGAAGCGTGTGCCCGAATCCGTAAACATTCGGAGCCGCATCGCAGTAATTTTCCTTAACAAAATTTTCGTCGTCGATACCGTCGGCAAATTGACAGATATCAATTTTGTTTGCGCTTTTTCCGCCGGCTCTTACAACGCCTTTTTCACCGTAGATGCTCAAAGCACCCTCAAGAGTTTTGCCGAAAGCATTAGTAGTACCTTCAATAACACCGTAAGCGCCGTTTTTAAATTTTATAAGAGCAAGACCCAAATCTTCCGTCTCAAGATACGGGTGATTAAGGCGGTCTGTATATGATACGACTTCGTCAATATCCTCACCCATAAGCCAGCGGAGAAGGTCGATATTATGTATGCACTGATTCATAAGTGCACCGCCGTCATATTCCCATGTACCCCGCCACGAAGCCTGGCTGTAATATTCCTTGTTTCTGTTCCATAGTATACTTGCCGTACCGTGAAAAAGTCTGCCGAACCTGCCGTCGTCAAGCGCTTTTTTAATGTACTCTACCGATTTATTGAATCTGTTCTGGTGGCAGGCGCAAACTTTAACATTGTTTTTCTTTGCTTCAAGAATAATTTTGTCTGCATCGGCTATTGAAAGAGAAATGGGTTTTTCTATTATGACATTGCAGCCGTTTTTTATACAAAAAAGAGCAATTTCCGCATGAAAGCCGCTTTCTGTTGCAACAGCAACAAGTTGCGGTTTTTCTTTTAATACCATTTCTTTGTAATCGGTATATTTTTTAACACCGGAAAGGCAGAATTTTTCTTCCGCTTCTGCCGTTTTTTTCGGTAAAATATCACAAACGGCAACAATTCGGAGATTGTTGCTTTTTGCCGCTTCTATATGTTTTGCGGAAATCCTTCCGCAGCCTATAAGTGCATATTTCATAAAACTGCCTCTTTGTATGTACAAATCCCCATAATTTTACAGATAAATTATACCACAGATTTATAAAAATTCAACCTTTTATTGTTTAAAGTTTTCAGTTTTCAGATTTCCGAAAACTGAAATATGTATTGAAAAACAGAAGTTTATTCGCTATAATATGAGTATACTAAAGGTATCGGGAGGCGAATGAAATGAGTGAGAAGAGGAAGCAAATCAATTATACCGTGGCATTGGTAAGTGAATTTGCAAAAAGGCATAATATGACTCAGAAACAAGCCTTCGAGTATCTTTACAAATTCAAAGGAATTGAATTTGTAAAAGAAAACTATGAAATTGAACATACATTATCGTTTGAGGAAGCGGTGAGCGACTGTACCGCCGTCTGCCGTAAGAACGGGGGTGCCGTTGCTTGAAATTGTTTCACGGGACTAACCTTTCAATAAACAGAATTGATTTGAGTAAATGCCGTCCGCACAAAGATTTCGGTCTCGGTTTTTACACTACGGAACTTGAGGAACAGGCAATAAAAATGGCAAAGCGTGTTTCAAGAATTTACGGCGGTAAACCGATAGTAAATGTATATGAACTTAACGAAGTTGTATTTAAAAGCGATGAATACAGAGTAAAAGTTTTTGACTCTCACCCAAACGAAGAATGGGCAAGGTTTGTGATGAATAACAGAAGCCTTTCGTTTGAGAATTTTGCCGATTTGAACTGCAATCTTGACGGTAAATATGATATTGTTTACGGGCCGATTGCCGATGATGATATGGCAGTGTTGTTCAGACAATACGAAAACCAAATGATTTCGTTTGAAATGCTTATTTCCGGTATGACATACAAAAAACTGACAAATCAATGCTCATTCCATACCGCAAAAGCTTGCGAACTTCTTGTTAAAACGGGAGAAGACTGCTATGAGTAAACAGGAAATGCTTGTTGAGTATATAATTCAGGATATAATTGAGTTGCTTTCGGAAAAAAAGAATATTGATTTTGACGAGGCAATGAACATTTTTTACTCTTCCGTAACCTTTGAAAAACTCATTGATACGGAAACAGGGCTTTATCTTGAAAGCACTGCATATATTTTCGGCTTGCTTTCAGATGAATTAAAAATCGGGGCATTCGTTCAAAATGAAATCTGATTTAGCGTTTAGTTTTCAGCCTGAATAACCGGCAGTTTGTTCTCCGATATTTACCCTTTTTTCAGTGAGGAATTAGGAATGAGGAGTGAGGAGTTTCGGGGCACTGCGTGCCGATTATATATTACTTTATGAATAACCGCAGTTTGTTCTCCGATATTTACCCTTTTTTCAGTGAGGAATTAGGAATGAGGAGTGAGGAATTTCGGGGCTTCGCCGAATTATATATTACCTTGTAAATAACAGACAGTTTATTCTCCGATATTTACCCTTTTTTCAGTGAGGAATTAGGAATTAGGAATGAGGAAAAATAAAATAACCGGTTTAACGTTTGATTTTTCACAGAACGGCAAACCGATTTTTTTATTTCAGATATTCAACTTTATTAAAAAATAAAAATGAAACTATAAACTTCATTTATTCAGGCTAAAAGTTAAACGCTAAATCTAAAAATCAGCGCTAAACTTTG
>JAZUHA010000030.1:0-1764 GCA_045641485.1 Acutalibacteraceae bacterium | reverse complement strand
GAAGACCATTTTGCAAGAGTTAACACCGCTTTAACACGGGGAAAACCCGTTGTTAAAATCGGCGTAATCCACCCCATTGAATCATATTGGATTAAATTCGGACCTCTCGAACAGACATCTGCTTATTTAAAAGAAGCCGATGAGCGTTTTGCCGAATTTATTAAATGGATGCTTTACGGTTTATGTGACTTTGATTATATATGCGAAGGTAATCTTCCGTCACAGCAAAACGGTGTTAATATCGGTGAAATGAAATATGATACGATTATAGTACCGTATTGCCTCACTTTAAGAAAAACCACCCTCGATTTTCTCAAAAAATTCAAAAACGAAGGCGGAAAAGTAATTTTTGCAGGAGAAATTCCGAAATATCTTGATGCTGTAAAAAGTAACGCTCCCGAAGAATTTGCAACCCTTTGCACAAAAGTTAACTGGAGTCGTACGGATATTCTTGATGCAGTGAAAGAAAACAGAATTACAGAACTGAAAAAACCGAACGGCGAAAGAAGCGACAATATAATTTATCAGCTTCGTGACGATGCCGACTGCAAATGGCTTTTCCTTGCAAATGTAAATAATTCCGAAAGATATTATGATTGCAGTTATACCGACTACACACTTTATGTGAAAGGTGAATTTACCCCCGTTTTATATGATACAATTACAGGTAACATAAAAACACTTTTTGCCGATTACTCCGACGGATATACATTTGTTAAACTTCGTATGTACTGTCAGGACAGCGTACTTTTAAAATTGACAAACGGCAAATCGCCCGCCGAATACAAAAAAGAAAAAGAAATATCGGTAATCGGTACCGTTCCCGAAAAAACGGAAATAGAACTTTCCGAGCCGAATGTGTGTGTACTTGATATGCCGTATTACAGACTTGACGGCGGAGAGCAAAACGACAAAGCGGAAATTCTTTCAATATGCGATAAATTAAAAGAAGAACTCAATTACAACAACGCCATAAGCGAAGGTGCTCAACCGTGGGTATTTAAAGATGAAATAAAAGAAGAACACACCGTTGAATTGGAGTACTGCATATCTTCGGAAATTGATGCGACTGATGTCTCTTTGGGAATTGAAGATATCGAAAAATGCAAAATCATATTTAACGGAAAAGAAATCGAAAACAATCCGAGCGGCAAGTATGCAGATGATGCAATAGATGTTATTCCTTTGGGAAAACTTATTAAAGGCGAAAACACTCTTATTATAAAAAAATCATTCGGCAGTATTACCACGCTTGAGTCTTGCTACTTACTCGGTGATTTCGGAGTTAAACTTACGGGAACAAAAGCCGTTATAACAAATCCCGTAAGAGAATTGTATTTCGGCGACATAAGAAACCAGGGACTTCCGTTTTACGGCGGTAATGTAACATATAAATTCAAAATGAAAACAGATGAGAATACCGGTATATGCATACCGCATTTTGAACAGCCTGCAGTAACTGTCGATGTTGACGGAAAAAGACTCGGAACAATAGCCATTTCACCGTATACACTCTTCTTTGACGAAGCAGACGGGCGTGAGCACGAAGTTGCAATTACCGCCTACGGAAACAGATTTAACACCTTCGGCTCAATCCATTCATTTGACTATGCAAACAAATGGCATGGTCCCGGCTCCTGGAGACTTGACGAATACAGACAGTCTTTGCAGTACAATTTGAAAGAAACAGGTATAATTACAGCACCGCTAATCGTAATCAGTTTTTAGTTTTCGGTTTTTAATTTTTAGCATGAATAACCGGCA
>JAZUHA010000029.1:0-2493 GCA_045641485.1 Acutalibacteraceae bacterium | reverse complement strand
ACTATATCTGGCACGGCTTCCATTTCCCGAACGACTTACCGTACCGCTTTTCGTTTATGTATTCGTTCCTGCTTCTCATATTCGCATTCAGGGCGATTATGCTGATAAAAGAATTCTCTAAAAAGCAGATTATCGCAACGGGTGTCGCAACAACATTTTTTGTTATTCTCGTTCAGGAAATAGGCTCAAAAAATTTTTCGGAAACAGGTGTTTGGATTACCGTCGCATTTATCGGAATATACTGCATCTCGCTCGGTATTTTAAGAAATGAAAAATATCCGAGAATTGCCGCAGCAGTGCTTATACTTTGTTCCGTTTGTGCGGAATACCTCGTTTCCAACACAAATAACTACAGTATGGATCAGCTGAAAACCGCTTTCGTAAGCGATTACGATGATTTCAGAACGGTAAAAAAGACTATTGACAAAGATGCCGGAACCGACAAATACAGAATGGAACTTACCTCTTTAAGAGCAAGAATGGACCCGTGCTGGTATTACTACAACGGCGTTTCGGTATTCTCCTCCATGGCTTACGAAAAAGCGGCTAATTTACAGTACCATATGGGTATGTTCGGCAACTACATCAACAGTTACACATACAACCGCCAGACACCCGTATACAATTCATTTTTCGCACTCAACTATATAGTTGACAACTGCGAAACAAATACAACGATAATGAATCCCGCTTATTATACGGAATTAACTTCCGAGGGCGATTTTACGGCATATAAGAACAACTATTCGTTACCTTTGGCATTCCGTGTAAACAAAGATATCAAAAAATGGTCACACGACAACTCAAATCCCTTTGAAGTTCAAGCTGACCTTTTCGAGTCCGCTACGGGACTTGACGGTGTTTATGACGATATTGAAATCACAAAAGCAAGAGGTAATGATATTACCGGCAGTTTTTCGGAATTTGACAGTTCCGGTTGTTATCCGTTCCAAAAAGACGAAGGCGCCACGGAGCCTGCACTTGATTTTACACTGACCGTAAAATCAAGCGGTAATGCTTATATTTACTTTAAAACAGGCGCTTCCAATGTTGAAAGAATTACCGTAACTCTTTCCGAAGATACCGCTATTTCACAGTCCGTCGATACTAAACCGTATATACTTGACCTCGGATATCTCAATGAGGGCGACACATTTTCCGTTCACGCTCCCATCACAGACGGAGAATCGGGATATGCTTACCTTTACGCCGCCACTCTTAATGACGATGTATTTAAAGAGGGGTACGACATTCTCAAAAACGACTCCGTAAATATCGAAACATTTAAAGACACTTATATTAAAGGTACCGTAAACAATTCCGCAGACGGCGTTATTTTCACTTCGATAAACTACGACAGCGGCTGGAGTGTTTTCCTTGACGGGCAAAAAGTAAAATCTTCCGATATCGTTATTATCGGTGATGCACTTTTAGGGGTAAAAGCAACAAAAGGAGAACACACTCTTGAATTCAAGTTCACACCCGAAGGGCTTTATCTCGGTATTGCAGTCTCGGTCGTTACACTTTTGATATTTGCGATAATTTCTTTACTGATTAAAATCGGTTTTTTTGAATTCAGCCCGGAACTTTATGTTGAAATACCGGAAGAAAATCCCGAATTACCGATAATAGAAGAAAGTGAAATAAGAATAAACACAGACGGTCTTGAAAAAGATATAGAAAATCTTCTTTCCGGTGAGACGGAAACAACCGGCGAAGATAACAACTTTAACGAATAAGCGGTGACGATATGTTTACTAAAATCAACAGCATAGGTCTATTGGGCTTTAATTCATTCTCGGTAGAAGTCGAACTCAATCTCTCATCTTCAAACGAATTTCACATATTTGTTGTGGGACTTCCCGACAATGCCGTAAGAGAAGCGAAAGACAGAATTGCTTCCGCCATTAAAAATTCCGAACTTAATTTTAATGCGGTAGGCACATTCACTTTTAACCTTGCGCCTGCAGATATCAAAAAAGAAGGCTCTTTATATGATTTGCCCATGGCTGTGGCTATTCTTTCCGCAACTTATCAGATAAGAGGAGATTACCGAAACGCAGTATTTATAGGTGAACTCTCGCTTTCGGGTGCAGTCAAAGGCGTTAAAGGTGTTTTGCCTATGGTAATAGCCGCAAAAGAGCGTGGCTTTAAGGATATATATGTTCCGTTTGAAAACTGCGAGGAAGCGGCTGTAATTGACGGTGTAAATGTTTACGGTGTCAAAGACCTTAAATCGCTTGTAAAACACATAAATGATGAAGAAAAACTTACTCCCGTTAAAATCAAACCTTTTACAACATTCGATTTGCCCGACGGTCTGCCCGATTTTAAAGATGTAAAAGGTCAGTTTGAAGTTAAAAGAGCGCTTGAAGTTGCGGCGGCAGGCGGTCATAATGTTATGATGATAGGTCCTCCCGGCTCCGGAAAAAGTATGCTTTCAAAAAGAATACCAACCATTCTTCCGGATATGACACAGGAAGAAGCGCTTGA
>JAZUHA010000028.1:0-3108 GCA_045641485.1 Acutalibacteraceae bacterium | reverse complement strand
TCTTCCTAAGACCGCTTGGCCTCCGACTTCTACGCTCAGCAGAACGGCAACTATGCTCAGCAGAACGGTGCATATATTCCGCAAAACAGTAATGCTTATGCTCAGCAGGTTAATCCCGTTCAGGTTGACCCCGTAGGTCCTACGGTTGCTTTTGAAGGCAACGGAATGGGCGTGGGTGTAATAAGATGTCTTTCCGGCGAATGGATGGGTGCAAATTTCAATTTGCAGAATATGGAAAAAGTAAATATAGGCAGAGATTCATCAGCGTGCAATATAGTTTTATCGTCACCGGCTATAAGTGCCCTGCATTGTTCCATACAGTTTAATGCATATAACGGCAAGTATTCGGTAACGGATTATTCCACAAACGGCACCATGATTTCTGTAGGCGGCGGCAATGTTTTCAGATTACAGAAAAACGTACCGCTTGAACTCGAAAACGGTACTGTTTACATAGGAGATGCCACATTCGGTATCGGCTGATAATTTTACTGTTTTTAACAACACGGCAAACTTCATTTTAAAAATAAATTAAGTTTACCGTGTTGTTTATGTTCGGGAGCAGCCTTAAACAGGAAATATACAGTTTCTGTTTAAGCTTGTTTTTGAGCAAGAAAAGTTATGTGATAAGAGGAATTGTAATGAGTAATGTAGTAAAACTTATAGTTTCGGATTCCGATAAAAGAATCACAATATACGAAATCGCACCGAAAGAACAATGCGTTTTCGGCAGATTCGGCGGACCGAATAATCTCGGGGTAAAATCTCAGGCTGTTTCTTCACAGCACGGTATGTTTTTTTACAATGCCGGCAGGTGCGGATATGTCGATCTCGGTAGTACAAACGGAACTTATATTAACGGTATGAAGATTGACAGCGCTCCGAAAAAAATGTCAAGAGAATATTACCTTGACGACGGAGCGGTATTAACGGTTGGTGCAAACACCGTTAATCAGGTAAGCATTATAGTTTCGATGAGCAGTGCCGATTTGAATTGGCGCTGTATAGATGCTTCGTCAAACAGAGAAATTTCTGTCGGAAGAAATTCGGATAACACCATTGTGATACCTAATATATCCGTTTCACGCCGTCATCTTATATTTAAAAGAGAAGGGAATTCTTTCTCTGCCGTTGATTGCGGAAGTATGAACGGCAGTATAATTAACGGCAGTATTTTAAAAGGTAAAAAACAACTCAGAGACGGCGATGTAATAAAGATAAACGGTACGGCGATTTATTATACAAACTCCTGCTTTATATACGGAATACAGGGCGCTGTACAAAGTTATACAAAAGGCTTCTTCCCTGTATCGGAAAACGGAAAAGCAAGCGATACTCCGTCAGAGGTTTATGAAATAGCCAGAAAAGGCGGCGTTTCGGTAAAGGTAAGCAATGTATCAAGAATTGTTAAAGACAGCAAAAACTCTTCGGGAAAGAAAAAGATACTTGATAATATCAATGTTGAAATCAAACCCGGAGAACTTGTTGCAATTCTCGGCGGTTCGGGTGCCGGAAAAACGACATTTATGAACTGTATAAACGGATTTGAACCTGCAACCGAGGGAACGGTGCTTATAGACGGTATTGAACTCTATAAAAACTATCAGGTTCTGAAAAACAGGATGGGTTATGTTCCTCAGCAGGATATAGTACATGAAAATCTTACACTAAAAGATATGCTTATGTTTACGGGAAAACTCAGATTGCCTCGTGAAGACATAAAACTTACTCTTGAAAAGAGAGTTAACGAAGTAATTGATATGGTTGACCTTGCCGAGCATAAAGATACGCTTATTTCAAAACTTTCCGGCGGACAGAAAAAGAGAGCGTCTATAGCAGTTGAACTTTTATCCGATCCTCAGCTTATGTTCCTTGATGAACCGACATCCGGTCTTGATCCCGAAGCGGAAACATCATTGATGACACAGCTTCGCAAACTTTCGGATAAGGGCGGAAAAACTGTTATTGTTATTACACATACTCTTCAGAATATTAAACTGTTTGATAAAATTATTTTCCTTGCTCCCGGCGGTAAACTCTGCTTCTGCGGAACACCCGATGAAGCAAACAGATTTTTCGGTGTGGATAACCTTACGGATGCCTACAGAAAAATACTTAATGATATAGACGGGTATGTCGGAAAATATGAAAAAATCAGACGGGAGGCATAACAATGAATAAAAAACCATCTTTTATATATCAGTCAAATGTGCTTATAAAAAGATATTTGAAGATATTTGTTAATGATAAAAAGAATCTTATATTAAAAGTTGCAATTCCGCTTTTGACAATCATTATTGTATGTCTTGTTGCTTGCGGCGATATGTACAGCATAAAACCCGATGAGGAGCATGAGATAAATGACGGCTTTCCGATTCTTATGTGGGAAACCGTTGTTCAGGAGAAAAAAAGCGAAGATAAAGGCGAAGATAATGAAGTGATTGAAGCCGAAAAAGCAACATTATCAAAATGGGACGGCGAATCTGTTTCCGTTCCCGCTTCTCCCACGAAGATAGACGGCGAAAACTATTTTCTTATTACCGATGCGGAACAACTCGCTTTTCTTTCGGAAGCAATAAATAACGGTAACGAAGAATATCTTACATATAACTATTGTCTTCAGTGTGATATTGATTTGAAAAATTATGAGTTTACACCTATCGGCAGTTCGGAGCATCCGTTTACCGGTACATTTGAAGGAAACGGTCATATAATTAAAAATCTTAAAATCACGGGTAAAACAAAGAATACGGGTCTTTTCGGTTATATAAAAAGCGATGCCGGTAAGAAAACCGATGTTGAAGTAACTAACCCCGCATTGGGAACAACTCTTGATATGACATTTTATCACAACGGAATTGTCAGAAATTTAGGCCTTAAAAAAGTTACGGTTAAATCAGATTATGATAATACAGGTGCGGTAGTCGGAACTGCAGCGGGAACTTCAAGAGTTTATTCAGTAAATGTTAAGGGCGGTAGTGTAACCGGAAGTAAAAAAAATACCGGCGGAATTATAGGTTCGGCAGACGGAAAGAATGTTGAAGTTTACTGCTGCTATTCAACCGCAAAAGTACGATCGTCGGGTAAAAATGCCGGCGGACTTGCAGG
>JAZUHA010000027.1:0-2096 GCA_045641485.1 Acutalibacteraceae bacterium | reverse complement strand
CTGCTCATGTTGCTTGCAAGAATGTCAAACATTTCTGCCGAATAAACGGGAATATCTTCAATTTTCAATTCTTGAAAGGAAAAAGAATTCATAGCAACAAACCCCGCTAATGTATATTATTTGCCCGACAGGGCGAATATCTTTTTTGAGGAAAGCGGAAAAATAATTCGGAATTCGAAAGTTTTAAGTGTTAAGTGTTAAGCTTTAAGTTGAAGGTTAATTTTTATTCTTCCTTCTCCTTGAGGAAATTCCCCTGTCAGGGGAAATGTCAGCGAAGCTGACAAAAGGGTAGCCGTCTGCGGCGAGCAAAAGGTGCCGAGCTTGCGAGACGGATGAGGTGGAAAATTATAATTCGGATTTCGGAATGCGGAATGCGGAATTTCGGGTCGCTTCGCTCCGGTTTTTGAAAGTGTTAAGTGTGAAGCTTTAAGATGAAGATTAATTATATTATCCTCCGGATATCCTGATGACTTATGTCAAAATGATAGTGAAAATAAGATTGCATCATTTGAATTAACAAAAATGATGTATTAGGGTTAAATATTTGCTGAAATATTACTTCCAAGATGATCCGGTTTGTTTTTGGGAATGTAGTATGGTATGTTGTTTTTTATTGCCCATTGTTCCGTATATTTTATTATTTGAGTTCTTTCGTATTGCCACTTGTATTTAATCATTTTTTCATCGTGTTCCGATAAATACAGTAATGCTTTTTCATAACTGTATTTCGGCTTATTTTTCATGATCTTTTTTGCTTCTTCTTCCGCTAGAGTACCAAGGGAATCTTCAATATAATTTTCTCTAATCTTATCAAGATTTATTCTTGGGAGAAGTATAAAAAGACCGGATGAGATTATTTCGTCTTGAGTTTTGTATCCGTAAAAAGTTTCAATTTCATTTTGATTTAAAAATTTATAATCTTTTTTGCAAAACCAATAATCATGCGGTACCCAATCGACTGGGGAAGCATACCCATGAGCATAAAGTACGGTGTCGTCAAGATTTAATTTGTAATCGGAATCTTCGGACGAATAATACGGAATATTGTTTTCTTCACACCACTTTTTTGCATCTTTATTAAGTTGGTTTATTTCATATTTTCGGTAATCATCATATAAGTGTTCGTATTCATCACAAAATGTTAAAAATGCAACATTATACCCGGTGCAGTTGATGTGTTTATCTTTATTTTGTTCCATAATACTTATAATTTCATCGGAATCTTCTTTGGAAAGGTAATGAGAAACATATTCTTTTTCTAACGCAACAATATCAGTTTTGAAGACAGGAATAAAGAACCCTGATGTTTCAATTTCATTAAAGTCTTTATAACCAAATTCATTGATTAGTTCGCCTGTATAAAAAAACTGAAAGCTACTTTTTTCAAACCAATAATTAATTTCAAATTCTAATTCTTTTTCGCTGTTCCATTCGCCGCAAAAAGCAGCATCCGATAAATTTACTTTCATTCAAATATCTCCATTAATAACATACTGGATCTTAAATACACCGAAAAGCATTTTTATTGAGCATTCTTTTATTTTTCAGTCATATAAAATTGCCCTGGCAAATTCTGATTTATTGGGATTATCATATCAAATTTCCGTTAAGGTATACAAGATATCCGCCCATCATGGATTTTATGACAATGTCACCGAATGCGGAAAAGCACTCGCGCACATATTCGTTAAATTCATTCACTTTGATTACCTCCGCGAATTTTGATTTGTTGATATCATTATACTGCAATTTCGGCAAAAAATCAATGATGTCGCCGCTTTGCGGCTGATGATGTTTCGTCGCTATGCTCCGAAATGATGTTGCTCGTTTTACTCGCAATGATGCGGTGTTTGCCGCCCATGTTCGCAGACACATCACGTGCCAAGCACACATCATTACCGTAGGTAACATCATTTGGCCGACAGGGCAAACATCATTCAAAAAAAGTCCCTTTTGTCGGTAGACAAAGGAGACTTTTTTGTTGGCTGGGACGGCTGGATTTGAACCAGCGGATCCGGGAGTCAAAGTCCCGTGCCTTACCCCTTGGCGACGCCCCAATATTCAATTTATACTAAAATACGCAAAGCAAAAAGCTT
>JAZUHA010000026.1:0-6534 GCA_045641485.1 Acutalibacteraceae bacterium | reverse complement strand
AATTTTTTCTTTATTAAAACAAGACAAAGAAAACCCGAAACAGCCTGAGCCGTAACCGTGGCAACCGCCGCCCCCGTAACGCCCATTTTAAAGACGATTATAAGTAAAAGGTCAAGTCCGATATTTAAAAATGACGAAAATATAAGAAAATAAAGCGGAGTTTTGCTGTCTCCCAGTGCTCTTATCATACAGGCGAGCAGATTATAGAGCATTGTGGCGCCGATGCCGAGGAATATTATCGAAATATAGTCGTATGCATCTTTGTAAATATCATCGGGTGTGTTGAGTATTTTTAAAAAAGCATTTGTCGCAAAGTAAGAGGCGAGTGTAATAACCGCACCTAAACCTAATGAAATGTACAGTATATTCGAGACATATTTTTTCAAAAGAGTATAATCTTCCGCACCGAAACATTTTGCTATCGGTATGGCAAATCCGGTGCAAAGCCCTATTACCGAGCCTATAATAAGAAAGTTTAAAGAACCTACAGAGCCTACTGCGGAAAGAGCGGTTTTGCCGACGAATTTTCCCACGATAATCGTATCAGCCATATTGTAAAACTGCTGAAACAAGTTTCCGAGCATAAGCGGAAGACAGAATTTAATTATATTTACTATAGGTTTGCCTGTTGTTAAATCCTTTACCATAACGCCTCCGCTATTTGTTTATAACATCATAAGCCATACCGGGATTGTCACTCATAATGCAATCAGCACCGATTTTGCTTAAAAATTCCACATCATCGGCATCGTTTATTGTCCAGTACTGAACCGCAATATTGTGACGGTGGGCGTAGTTTATAAGCCTTTCACTGCCGAGGCGTAAAACTGCATATTGATTTGCCGGTATCTGCAAAGCCTGAAATTTATAATAATCTTCGTTTAATTCGATATTAAATGCAGATGCAAAATAAAATAATGCGACTTCCTTTATACCGGAGGAACGGAGCATATCGGGGTAATGTTCGTCTGCATATTTTGTAACTTCACCGTTAAATGTTCCGAAAACCACATTATCGAGAAGATTTTTTTCTTTTAAAATTCTGTAAAGTTCGTCTGTCGCTTTAAAACCGTTTTCATTGCCGTCTTTGATTTCTATAATGTAGCGAAAATTACCGTCAGATTGCAGGTAGTCAAGAACATCTTGCAGTAATAAAGCACGAAGGTCGTCGGGAATGTCGTTTCCTCTTAAACCTCTGTACGGATAGTTTCCGTCTTGGTCTTTAAAATTCTCACCGAAATTGAGCTTTCTTAATTCTTCGTAAGTTTTTGTAATGGGAAGAACATCTTCTTCTCCGAATTCTTCTTCTGAATTTGTGGTTCTGTCAAGAGTCGCATCGTGAAGAAGAATAAGTTTGCCGTCTTTTGTCAGATGAAGGTCAAATTCAAAGATATCAACATTAAAAGAATCGCTTTCAATGCAGTTTTTGAATGCCGCCAAAGTGTTTTCGGGAGCAATTTCACCGCCGCTTCTGTGTGCGGAGACAAGAGTTTTTTCTGTTATGTACGGGTTGTTTATTTTCGCTTTGTTCTCTTTTTCACCGGGGAAAAATGTAAGCATAACAGCGGCTGTTCCGAGTAACAGTACGGGTATAAGTATCAGTACAAGAATAACAATAAGTGCTTTTTTGATTGCTTTTTTCATATCTTCCTCTTAATTTTTGCTTTGTTCAGAATGAATTTTACGCTATTTCCGTAAGCGTTTCACGGTCATTATCAATAATTCCTATAAAACTTCTGCCGCGGTTGAGTTTGAGTTCTTTGCCGTTTTCGTCAAAAAATTTAAGCATACTTTCGGTATCGCCTTTTTCCCATGTAATGTTTTTATATGTACCGCCCGAAACATATATTCCGTGACCTTCCGAAAGGTCAAAGGTTACACGGTTTTTTGCATCGTTAAGATCTGTGATATTTGTGTAAATAATCAAAAGGTTTGTAAAATTCTGCTGATTTCCGTCACTGTCGCAAAATTCTTTTCCGTTTATGTTGCTGAAATAAAGTTTCTTATCCGCATCATATTTGTATGTATATGTAAATGCCGAAGAAAACGAAACAGTGCAGGAATTACAGGCGTTTTCGGAAAGTTTTACTGCTTTTTTATTGAATTTAAAAGGCTTTTCATATCCGTCGTTAAGAGTTGTGCGGATATCCGTATCCTTGATTGTCGAAACAAGTTCGGAGCCTGTTGTGTAAAGTGTATGTTCATAAGCCACATTACGGGATTTGTCACGGGTAAAGCAGGAGTTTACCGCCATGTGGTCTATGTGGTCCGCACTGTAACCCTGATTGAATTTTTCGTAAGCATACGGACTTCCTCCGCAATGAACGAATATTGCATCAAAGCCGGTTGCGAGTTCCACAAAATAATGGCGGGCGCTTCTTACGGGACCTACTTTTTCGGGAACACGGGTTTTGTCGGCATACATCAGAAGCATTCTCGTAATGCCGCCTTCCGCAACCATTTCCATAACAATGTCCGAAGAGCAAAGACCCCATTGAGGACGGGCATCGGGGTGGTTTTCAACCGAAATAATAACGGGGCGGTTTTTGAGTAAAGATTTGTCGTATCCTTTTTCGCCCGTAAGCGGATTTAATATTTCCGGCGCTTTTGTAGTTGTGGGTGCTGTTGTGGGTACTGTTGTTGCGGGTTCTTCTTTCTTTTTGCCGCAACCCGCAAAAGAGCCTGCAATAAGAAGCGAAGCGAGAGTAAGTGAGCATAATTTAAAAATTTTAGTTTCTTTAACAGATTTCATAAGTCTTCCTCTTTATTACATCCAAAATTGAACAGTTTCCGCAAGGCTTGTAAACAATGCGGGATTTTGTGTATCTATTGTAACATCAGAAACGGAAAATGCAAGGGCTACGGAGTAAAAAATGCTGAAAACAGTCGAATAAAATAACAAACCGTCGGTTTTCATTATTGATTTGCCGTTGTTCTCTTTTCCCGCAACCGCAAAAATCACCACAGATGAAACGATGAAGAACATAAAACCGAAATCGCTGTAATATCTTTGTAAAAGTCCGCCTGCCTGCGTATCGACAATAACGGTTACAAAACCGATTGTAAGGATAAACAATGTAAACCAAAGCAATTTATTTTCCTTAAGAATGTTTTTGACACGGGGCAGAATAAATATAAACCACAATACGGGAATGCAGGTGAAAAGTCCGCCGAAGCAGTTTTCGTAAATTGTTTTACCGCAGTAATTTGTTTCGATTTCCGTATACTTTAAAAACGGAAATACACAGGTAAATACGGGAGTTTCAAAGAGATATGTGAAAATTCCCGTGCCCGTTCTGCCGATATTAAAGCCCCGTTTTGTTACATCGTTTGTTGTAAGGTTATAAGATGAGCCGAAATCAAACGGCGAGCCGAAACGGATAAAGTTGTAGTACATTATACCCAAACCGACAAAAACAAACGGCAAAACAAATACAGAAAAATCTTTCAGCCCCTCTTTTTTTAAAATGTGTTTGTCTTTTAAGAAATAACCCGAAAAAAGCGGCAACGCAGTAAATGAAAGTAACAGAAGTTGCGGTCTGCAACCGGCAACAAGCGCCATAAAGAGAGAACCGATAAAAAAGTTAAGACGATATTTTTCTTTTTTATAAAGAGATTTGAGCCAGAAATAAATTCCGTAAACGGAAAATGTCATACCGGTAATAACGGGAACGGAATAAAAATCGGGGCGTTTTACAAGGAAAATAAGTCCGCAACAGTTTACAAAAGCAAAAAGTAATATAAAAAATGTGCCGAATGTAATATTTTTAAATTTTTGTTCCGAAATAAGCGATAAAAGAAGATAAACGCCTATTGTAAAAAGTATTGCGAAAATAAGAATACCCACGGCAGAGGGGAACGGTGCATTAAATATTATACGGCACGGAAGATACATAAGTAAAAGCGGAACTATGCCGAAGTAAACATAATAGTGACCGTTGTAATACGAAACATCCCACCGTACATCTTCGTTGTTGAGTTCGGCAAGCGTAAGTCTGTCGGAAGTGTCATACGGATTTGTCATATCATTTAAAAATGCGGGAATATCGTTATTGTCAATATATGTTTTGCCTTTTAAAAATGCACGGGCAAGTTCGTCGTACTGATTATGGTTTTCCATATCAAGCGGAACAAGGTCTATGCCTTTTTTGTCCCATTTATATGAATTGTAGTTTTTTGAGGCAATACCCACGAATGTGGGATTTATAAATATAAGAAAAACGAAAACTATACACTGGAAATATAAAAAGACCGTAAAACAGTTTCTTTTTAATGTTTTATTTAGGCTGATTTCGAGTTTGTAAAGAAAAGACGACGGCTTAAAAAGTTCAATAAAAACACAAATCAAAAGTACAAGCAAAATCCTTGTAAAAGAAAAATCAAAATTTCTCGGTGCATTTATACTTATATCGTTTAATAAAATTTTTTCATTATCCGATAAATCAAAAATAATTTTTACGGCATTCGTTTTTCCGTAAGCGTGTATGTTTATATACCCGCTTTTTTTAACCTCGGCATTCAGTGTTCTTTCGGGTGTGCCGTAAAAATTATTGTTGCCTTCGTCGCAAAGATAAACCGTTACGGGAATGTTGCCGTAAGTACTTTCCTTTATATCAAAATGAAGGTTTTTAACGGTCATATCGTCAAAAACTGCAGTAAAATCGTTGCTTTCGGGCGTTATTTCCGTAATATACGCTTTGCCGTTATCGGACAGCGCATATTTTTTCAGCGAAACTTCCGAAAACCCGTGTGAAACGAAAAAGTTCATATTAAATAAAGTTAATTCAAGACCGAAAGCCAAAATAACAAACGACAGCGTGTGAAGAATAAATTTTTTCTTGTTGCCGATACATTTTGAGCCTTTAAAATAAATAAAACAGAAAATAAGCAGAGTAGAAATAAAACCTGCCGCCATTAAAATAATCATAAAAATATCTCCGTTGATTTATTCAGTTTATATTACCATAAATAAGTGCGGTTGTAAATATTTTCGGCTCCTTTATCATAATAATTCATAAAATGAAGTATAGGGGGCAAATATGAGAAAATTTTCGGGAAACGCATTTCTTACTTACGGAGAATACGAAAAAATTCTAAAAAATTTAAAAGGGGAATATCCTTTTTTAAATGTATGTACTTGCGGTAAAACGCTTCTCGGCAAAAATATTTATTCTGTTGTTTTCGGCAAGGGAAAAGAAAAAATATTATATGCCGGCGGTACTCACGGAACGGAATGGCTTACATCACTTTTACTTATACGATTTCTTGAAAAACTGTCGCACATGTTTAAAACAGACGGATTTATTTCGGGATATTCCGTTTGCGAACTGTATTCAAAATATACGCTTGTAATTGTTCCGGAAATAAATCCGGACGGTATAGAAATATCAATAAAAGGCAAAACCGCCTGCGGTAAATATGATGAACTTTGCGAAAATGCGTGTGCGGGGAACTTCGGCATTTGGAATGCAAATGCACGGGGAGTCGATATAAACCATAATTTCAATGCAGGCTGGCAGAAGTTAAAAGAAATCGAAAGAAAAGAAGGAATTGTTTCTCCGTCATATTCAAAATACGGCGGCACTTTTCCGGAAAGCGAGCCGGAGACCGTCGCCATGACTTCTCTGTGCAGAAATCTCGATATAAAAAAACTTATCTCTTTTCATTCGCAGGGCGAGGAGATATATTGGGAATACGGTGAAAATATGCCGGGTAATTCGATTTTGCAGGCAAAAATATTTGCGGCGGTTTCGGAATATACCCTTGTAAAGAATGACGGCACCGCTTCGCACGGAGGCTTTAAGGACTGGTTTATTGACGAAATCGGGAAACCTGCATTTACCGTGGAAATAGGAAGCGGTAAAAACCCGCTGCCGCTTTCACAACTTGACGAAATATACAGACGGCTTGAAGATTTGCTTATTCTCGGTATTATTTTGTAAGTGACCGATGAGATAATAGGCGATGACGTAAATTTGAAAATTTTCAAAAAAACTCTTTACACAGAACAAATGTTCGTGTATAATACAAACACGAACAAATGTTCTGCAGAGGTGAGAGTTACGGAAAGAGTAATACTGCATTGTGATTGCAACTGTTTTTTTGCATCGGTGGAAGCCGCATTAAATCCGGAACTTAATAATTATGCGTTTGCCGTGTGCGGAGACCCGGAATACAGACACGGCATAGTGCTTGCCAAAAACGAAAAAGCCAAAAAATACGGAGTATCAACGGGCGAGCCTATATGGAAGGCAAAATTAAAATGCCCGTCATTAAAAACCGTATTACCCACATACGGTATGTACAAAAAATTTTCAAAACAGATTTTTGATATTTACTGCGGATATACCGACCTTGTGGAGCCGTTCGGTATAGATGAATGCTGGCTTGATGTTTCCGGTACGACGCATCTTTTCGGAAGCGGTGAAAAAATAGCAAATGAGCTTCGTAAAAGAATCAGAAGAGAAGTCGGTGTTACGATTTCCGCCGGTGTGTCATATAATAAGCTTTTTGCAAAAATGAAGTCGGATCGTA